>NZ_JAWDMQ010000014.1:0-32801 GCF_046536515.1 Caldisphaera sp.
GTAAATCAATTTTCACTACAGGGTCATTCCAATGCGATATCAATTCTCTAATTATATATATTATAAGAGGTATCCCTACAGCAAAAATAGCTCCTACCATAGCAAATGTAGAGAAATAAACATTATTATTAGGTGTTGTCAAACCTATAGTATAAGGAAAACCATTTGTATAACCCATAATTGAAATTAAGGCTGACCATGTAAAATATGCAGCTAGATCTTGTATTACAGTATTGTTATTTATTAAATCTGGTTTTAATCTGTATTGAGATGAATTTTTCCCTAAATATATTGAGTAATAATTTATCACATAGCTATAAGCTTCTGCAAATTCATTGCTGACAACTATTGTATTATTTTTCTTAAAGTATAAGGGATCTAAATAATTCTTAATATCGTTAAGTTCGGTAGAATTATAAACAGAAGGCATGTTGTTTTGTGATAGCGGATCTAAATAAAGTTGTTTTGCTGTATAATCTTGTAATAGTCTCATTGTGTATCCAGTAAAATCTATACCAAAATATGATCCCATTCCTTCTATACTTCCATAATCCATAAGCCCATATTTTTGGAAATAATATTTTCCCATGATTATTTGTTGTTTTGTGAAGATTACAGTACCGTTTTGAGATATTACCTCATTTGGAACAGGAGGAAAATTTCTAAATGTATATGCATATAAAGCAAGAGAAAATACGAATACAAGAACTATTGCTATTAAAACTATTTTGGTACTATCATTTCCCATAATTTTCACCATAAATAGATAGAAATTTAAACTTCTTAAATTAAATCCTAACCTTTTAGGAAAAATAGATAGAAATTTAAACTTAATACATTAAATTTAAATGGTGGTTTAATTGGTTAAACTTATAAAGGCTAAAATAAAGATCTACAGAAATGATTGCGAAGTTAGTAATGAAATTTATAAAAAAGGGATAAAATTTAAATACCTAAAAGTTAAACCTGGACAAGAAGAAAGTATTCATTTAATAAAACTTGAGAATATTTCAGATAAAAATGACATTAAAGGGTTGAAAAAGTTATATCAAATTGATAATAATACTTTGTTAGCTATTACAAAAAGTTGCAGTGCTTGTAAAGTTATGTCATTAGTAAATCTATTAATATTATCTGCAATACCTAGCGATAACAATAGTATAGTATATACAGTATTAGCCAAAAATGATCAATTAAACGATGCCATAAAAAAGATTAAAAATAATGGATTAAAAGTTGAGATATTAAATAAAATTGAATATGAAAATATTGATTTAAGTGAAAAACAAATCAAAGCAGTTATAACTGCATATAAAATGGGATATTTTTGTAAAGATAGAAAAGCGACATTGACGCAAGTTGCTCAAAGTCTTAATGTGAAACCATCGTCGCTTGAAGATGTTTTAAGAAGAGGTTTAGAAAAAATTCTTAGCAATTACTTTTTAGATCAAGGCTTAATGGATGAATTTGATATTGAGAGCAATTTATGTTAATAAAAAAAGAAATAAAACAGTCCCTGAAGACAAATAAAAACATTGTTTAAACTATTTTAAATATGGATAAACTACAAATTAGTTTGGGATTTCTAAAAACATGAGACGCATATACCTTACTGCAATCTTAATTATTGTATATTAAAATCTGGATAAGGGATGATGAGTGTTATCTGACTTTATTTCGGCAATACCAATAGAAAAAGTAAATTTTTCATAAAGGGATTATACCTATAAGGCTTCAAGGAACATTTCAGTGTTGGAAGGAATCAGATAATTAACAATCTATACATTAATATACTTAATAAAACAAATAAAACAGATGAATACATGCCGATTTTCCCAATCTTCTTTATTTCTTTAATATTATTGATTTTATTACCTAAGGAAAACAAAGCAATTAATGGAAATAAATATAATCCAAGCAAATAGTAGTTTCTAGAGATTAAATAAGTTAAGATTACGGCCATTAAAATCAAAGGTAGAGTATAGCCTATAGCTTTAATTTTTACAATGTTCCTAAAAGGCAATTTATATTCAACTATAAGAGCTAAAGTCAAGGTAAACATTATCCATGAAAAAATTATAATAAACTGATATACCACAATATTTGATATCATTGATAACCATACCAAAGACATTGATGATAAAAAGCTACTGCCTGAAATGTTAGAAATAACATGCTTTCTCTTTAATGACGATCCTACATAAGTAATAAGCAATATTATTGGTAAAGCTAAGTAAATATTGAGTTTAACAAATAAAACATATGGTATTAATAACATTGCAATTAAAGTAATATCTTTTGCTTTCATTTTATTTATTTTCAACCTCAAATAATTAAAAGCATATATGTCAATAAATGCATTAATTATAACTATTAATGACATTAAAGATACTTTTAATGATAGCCCTATGGCTAGTATTAATGATAATATTAATGAAGACTTAAGTCCATGCGCCATTGGAGTTCTTTGCATAGTCTCACAATTATTAAAAATATTAAAAAAGTAAATCTACCTGAGCCTTATCTTTAAGGCAAAATAAGTTAAGTTTTTATTTTTGTAAAACTATAATAAAATAGGTGATAAAAGTGGGAAACATAGAGTTTCCTAGTAAGGAATGGGCAGAAATCTTTTGTCAAAAAATAAACGAAAACAATAACTATAGAAATGCCGCAAAAGGATGGAAATGGCCTTTAATGTTTAAGGTATCAAGCTTATCTAACGAATTATTAAAAAAGTTTCCAAGCGGTAGCATAGGTATAAAGCTTGACTTATTTGAAGGACAATGCAGAGGTGTTGAATTTTATGAAGATTCTTCAAAAGGAAGTGCTGATTTTGTGTTAACTGCAACATTCGATAGTTGGATGAAAATACTTAATGGAGAACTTAACCCCGTTACAGCAATTTTACAAGGAAAACTTAAACTAGAAAAAGGATCTATGGCAACAGTAATGAGATTTCCATCAGCAGCTGTCGAATTAGTGAAATCAGCTCAAGCGGCATCAAAGTAAACTTATTAATATATTTTATTTAATATATCTTTTATTTCATCTATACTGGGAGAAACGGGATTAAATGCTAAATCTGGATCCCTCAAAGCTAAATCTGCTAAAATGTCAATATTATTTCTATAAGTTTTTTCATCTATACCTATTTGACTCAACTTTGTTGGTTGCCCAATTTTATTATAAAAATCTATTAGATGTTCAGTTAGGCTCTTCTTTTTTTCAAATCCATCAAGATGTTCTAATGCAGTTTTTATTTCATCATACATTTTACTTGCGTTCATATCTTTATAATTAAAATCTATTACATAAGGCATTACTATCGCAACAGCCATCCCATGAGGTATATTAAATATAGAACCTAAGGGGTGGGCTATTGCATGAACCAGGCCGACGCCTGAATTAGAGAATGCTATACCAGAGAGCGTGGCAGCAAGGTGCAGATAATTAAGTGACTCTTCGTCTTCTCTATTTTCTAATACCTTTGGTAAGTATTTAAAAAACATTCTAGCAGATTGAATCGCTATTCCTTCTGTTAACGGATTGGAATTAATCGATACTATGCCTTCTAGATCATTAGCTAACCCATCTATAGCAGTAATAATCAGCTGTTTTTTAGGAAGAGTCTTCAAGAAATTTATATCTAAAATACTTTCATAAGGAACCAAATCATAGTTACCAGATGCATATTTGATCTCATTATTATTTTCCTTTATTTTTAATACATATGCAAAGCTAGCATCGCTTCCAGTTCCGGCTGTAGTCGGTATTGTTACCAGCAAGGGCGTTTTATTTTCTATATTTAACGAAATAAATGGAGATATATCTTCACTTCTTATATCAGGTCTTAGAATTTTTGCTCTTAAAAGTTTTGATACATCGATAACACTTCCCCCGCCTATCGCTACAATAAGATCAACTTTTTCTCCTTTAATAAAATCATAGATACTGTTAACTGTTTCAATATTAGGTTCTGGATTAACATCATAATATACCATTAAATTTAATCCATTTTTATTTAATCCCTCTTCAATTCTTTTAAAATAATCTATATTTCTTATTACTTTATCAGTTATTATTAAAATGTTCTTTAAGCTAAAGCTTGAAGTTAAGTTCAAAAGCTCTTCCAATGAATCACCTTTATAAATAATTTTTCTAGGTAAAACAAAAGATACCATATTAAACACCCTAGGAGGGAATTTCAACTCCTTCTAGCCAAATTCCAGCCAATATTTCAAAGTGTGGTGGGATAGCATTTTTATCTACCACAATATTTATTACTGATGCTTTCTTAGATTCCAAAGATCTTTTTAGCGCAGGTTTAATTTCATTTGGATTTGTTACATGTTCTCCATGACATCCAACAGCTTCTGCTATCAAATCATATCTTATTTCAGAGAAATCAACTCCAACATGTCTCTTGCTATAATATAATGTTTGACCTGCCTTAATCATTCCCCATGCACTGTCATTTAATACTATAAAAGTAATCTGTAAATTTTCTCTGCATGCAGTTTCAAGATCCATCACATGAAATCCAAAGGCTCCATCTCCTGATATTACATAAACTTGCTTATCTGGATTAACAAGCTTAGCAGATATTGAAAACGGTATTCCAGAACCTAGATGTCCTGAGTCCCCACTTGCAGTACTAAAATAAGTATAAGGGAGATATATTTTATTCAAATATGACGCCCATACTGTTGTGTTACCTCCATCAATTATCGATATGGAGTCTTTGGGGAAGAATTCTCTAACCTCTCTTACAACCCTTAATGGATGTATCGGTATAGAATTTGAATAAGATAGGTCTTCCATGTTCTTCAGATATTCCCTTTCAGACTCTTTGTATTTTTCGAGCCTTTCTGGATAATCTTTCTTTGGAGGAATAATTCTTTTAATTGCCTCTAATAATTGGCTTAAAACTACTTTTACATCACCAACAATTCCTATATCTACTGGTCTGTTTAATCCTATGTCTTCACCTGTTATATCTATATGAATCGTTCTTTGATCTTTGAAATCACCCCAAGCAGGAGGTTTACCCCAATAATCTAGATCACCTAATCTAGAGCCAGCTATTAAAACTACATCAGCTTCTGTTTGCGCTTCCAATGCTCCAGGCAATGAAGGTAAAAGCAAAGAAGGGAAATCCTCAGAAATACTACCTCTTCCTCCGATTGATGTAGTCACTATAGCCTTTAAATAATCAGCTAAATTTTTAGCCTCTTCAACGGCATTAGCTCTCAACACACCCCCTCCTAAGTGAATTAAAGGCATTTTTGCTTTAGCTAAAAGTCTTGCTGCTTCATTTATTAAATCAGGGTTGCCTGCAGGAGGAATAATTGGTCTATAATTTTCCGGTTTCAGCAACGATACATTGTTTTCATCTCCAGTTTGATAAAGTACATCTACAGCTACATCTAAATGGACTGGTCCCGGTCTTCCTGTTAGAGCTTTTCTAAAAGCCCATTGAACTAATTCTGGTATTCTTGCCCATTGGCTTATATATGCATTCCATTTTGTTACTGGTTTTAGTAAATTAATTTGATCTAATGCTTGCATAGATCCATGATCAGGATAAGATTTCCATGATTGATAAAGCGACGACAAACCCTGCACCTTCTAGGAGTGAGGTAAAGTTTTTTAAATTTAAATACTTATTAAAAATTAAGACAGCTGCTAACGGGGTATGCGTCACTGAAACATGAGGTACGCCTCTACCCCAACTAACAAGTGTAATAAAATAGGGTTCCAAGCCGATCAACTCTTAAAACATGAGGAGCGGGAGCCGATTTCTCCCGCAATATCGGCTTGGGGGATAATAGAGTAGCACCCGTAAAAGGGGTGTAACCCTTAAGACCTCAGGGAATTCCCGCCCTTCAGGGCGGGGAGGAGGTCAGCTCCAGGAACACCAAATACGTATTTAACTCCTTCATTAACTAAAATTCTTTTAATTAATTCTCCTCCTGTTATTTTTCCCACAAAAGTACACCTATTATATTGTATACACAGAAAAATTAAAATACTTTTTTGAATACAATATAAAAATGGAAATTATTTGCTATAAACTAGATCTCTAGATATTTGACCTGTTACACAATGAATGCTTCCTCCACCTTTTACAACTTCATCCATTTTAACTTCTATTACGTCAACAGCATTTTCTTCTAAAATCTTTTTTACTGCATCGCATCCTTCTTCCAAAAGAATTTTATTAGGCTCTAATGCAACAGAATTTAAACAAAGTCTTGATTTAAAATCCTTAGATATATCTGTATATTCAACCGTTATTATATTAAAACCTAGGTTTTTTAATTCTTCAGCAACCTCCCAAGGAAACATTTGTTTAATAGTAATAAGAGTATCTTCGTTAATTTGAGATATATATTCATCTATGTGAATCCTACTTATGGGCGTTTGTATAACAAATATATTTTTAAAACCCATTTTTTGTAACGAAGAAATAAATGCCTCTACACCACTTTTATTATTTCTTTCCCCTATTCCAACTAAGGCAATATCATTCTTTATAATTAATGCATTACCTCCTTCAAAGATTTCATTATCTCTCATTTTTTTCACAATGGGTATATTTAGCTTTTTTAGTGACTCCTCATATACATATTCTTCTCCTCTTCTTACATCATACTTGAAGTTAGAAATTATAGCACCTGATGGCGTCATTAGAAAAGGATCTCTTGCATAAACAGCATTAGGTTTATTTTCTAAATCCTGGACTATGTTTACTTTAACTCCTTCTTTTTTGTATATTTCTATCAAATCTATTATTTCTTTTTTAAATTCCTCAACATTTACAGTAGAATTAAACAAATATTTACGATAATTTTCTTCATTTACGATTTCCAGCTCTTTCCCAGGAACATGCATCATTACTTCTCTTAATTTCCCTACCTCTGAATCTAAATAAACCATGCACCTCAATCCTCCCTCCACTTTTAAAATGCTAATAGAAATATATAAAATAGCCTAACTATAAAAATTGGGTTTATTAACTCATTTAAAATCTCTAAATAGTAAATAAAAACCTATTGTGGAAACAGTATATAATGATGCCGTAATAAAGAATGGAAGGCTTAAGTTTCCTAGATAAAATAAATAACCTCCTATAAATGGCCCTATAGATCTTGGTATAGAGTCTATTAAATTTATTAAGCTTTGACCCCTTGCTCTTTCGTTATATGGTATTAGATTTAAAACAAATGAACTAAATAGAGGCCCTGACATATTCATAAAAGTGTTTCTCAAAATAAATATTAATGAAGCAATATAAAATGATCTGGTAAATGGAAGTAATACCAACAAAATTATCCCTATTATATGAGTGTAAACTATTGTTTTAATTCTTCCAAATTTTTTTGACAATTTGTGGGAAAATAAAGTTGACACTGCCAATATAACATTAGATATGGCAAAGATTGGGCTTATTTGTGATGCAGTTTTGGCAAACTTTAAATAAAACCACAAAGATATTATTGGCAATATTAATCCTGCCCCTAATCCTATAAAGGATTCAAATGATAACTTCATTATGTTATTAATCGATTTTAACCTAAAATCTAATTTCCCTCCTTTGTAATCTTCTTTGATTAAAGAAATTAATAATAATGATATAATTACAATAAACATGTTCAGAAGGATTATGTATCTTAGTCCAATAAACATAGGCAATAATGAACCAACCACAGATAGAAATGTATTAATGGAATAAGATAAACTTAATGTTCTGTCCAAATTTAAAGACTTTTCCGCTAATAATGCCCCAGTAAGACCTCCACCGCTCATTAAGCTTATTATTAATAAACCATAAGGGAACTTTAAGAAAAGAAGCAAAAAGCCTATTATAGATATAAATCTGCTTATAACTGCGAACTTTTTTCTGCCATATGCATCACCTAATGTAGAAAAAATAATTGAAAGAAATGACCCAATTAACATTTGTCCTGATATAAGTAAACCAATTAAAGCTGCATTTAAACCCAAATCTTTAAGATACAAGGGATTTACAAGCTGTGATGAACCAAAAATTATTCCATTTATTGACATAGCTGTTACAAGTAATTTTTCGTCCTTTTTCATAAGTTTCAACTCTTTTAGTTTTGAAGTCTCTTAAAGCTTATCAATCAGTTAGCTATATCTAGACATACAGAATTAAATTTCTTTATATTAAAAATGTTTTTAAATCTTTAAGTTTAATTACATAAATCAATATTTTAAAGTTATTTATTTAATTTTATTTATTTTTCTTAAATAATCAATGACATCGTCTAAACCAAGTCTTTTTAAAGTTTCTTCCTTAATATAACCAGTCTCTTTGTCCCAACCAAATCCTTCATAGGCTTCTTCTAGCAATTCATTTGGTTTTTCAACTTTAAGTCCCTTAGCTGGACCCGATAATATCGGGATTTCCATTCTTTTTGGCAACTTATCATGAGACTTTTCAAGGCCTTCTCTTAAATTGAAAGCTCTTTTTAAATTCCAAGATCTTTCGCCAGCTTCAAAAATTTGCAATGGCGTTACATCAAATCCAGTCAATGAAGAGTATAATGCAGATAACCTCTTAGGAGATAAAGATCCTATTTCATTAGTTGCTGCATAAAAATTACAATATCCCAAACTATTAATAACTTCACCATATAATGCTATGACCCTATATGCCTTACCTCTATTTACCCCCACTTCTTCAAGTCTATCCGGAAGAGGCCATGGAAGGCCGACATCTCTTAATCCGCTATCAACGCCCATCATATCATAAGATGGATATATAGGGTGTTCATGACATGCACCCCTTGGTCCAACAGAATATTGTATGGCCAAAAACTTAGATTCAACTCTTGGATCATGGGCAGGAAACTCAAGACCTTTAACATGGTTAACAAGCTCTTCTGATCCTTTCCCTATTTTCTTAGCAGCCCAGTAACTTCCTTCTGCTAATAAATCTCCGAAACCTTTTCTATATGCAATCATATCAACAAGAGCTAAGAAGGTTTCTGCATCTCCCCATTTTAATTTAATACCTCCAGTGTCTTTCTCCGTAATCATTCCCATTTCATATGCCTCAATTGCCCACGATATAGTATGACCAAGAGTAATAGTATCAATACCATAATTATTTGCCATATAATTATACCTTATAATTGATTCCATGTTGTCTATCATTGGCATTGCTCCACTCATATCTACTGTTTCATATTCCGGGCCTTCATTTGGAGGAGTTGCAAAAGGTCCAGCTGCAACATATGAATACCTGCTACAACCAATCGTACAACTATAGCAAGCTCTTCTTTTTATCATGTAATTGTTTTCTAAATAATCAGCCGATATTTTTCTTGCTTTATCAAAGTAACCCGTCCTAAAGTTTTGTGTAGGAAGACCACCCATTGCATTTAAACCCATTAAACCTCCAACTGTTCCATGAGCACCCATTGCCCTATTACTAGGATCATTTATTATTGCATTTTCTGCTTCATAACTTAACGACATAAATTTTTCTGGATCGTATACCTTTACCCCATAACCTCCCGCAGCAACAATTGCTTTTAGCTTCTTTGATCCCATAACAGTGCCTCCACCACTTCTGCCGGCTGCTCTATCATAATCATTCATTATTGAGGCATATCTAACAAGGTTTTCACCACCTGGTCCTATTGCTGCTATTGAAACATCTTTAGCTCCTACTTCTCTCTTTAATGTATCAGTAACCTGATGTACTGTCATACCCCATAAATGAGATGCATTCCTTATTTCCGCTTTTCCACCTTCTAAATAAAGATAAACAGGGTTGTCAGATTTTCCTTTAATTATTATCATATCAAACCCGCTAAACTTTAAGAAGGGTCCAAATTTCCCTCCAGATCTAGTTTCGCCCCAGAAGTTTGTCTGAGGAGATTTAAAGGCCCAAAATATATTTCCGCTTCCTGGTGCAAGAGTTCCTGTCATTGGTCCTGCAGTCGCTATTAATAGATTATCAGGCGATAATGGATCTATCAAAGGTCCTTGTTCATCCCACATAATTTTTGCAGCTAATCCAAGACCGCCTATATATAGTTTTGCCCATTCTCTTTTTAGATCATCTATAACTATTTTCTTTTTACTCAAATCAACTCTCAATATTTTTCCTGTATAACCATACCATTCGTCCATTTACATCGCCTCCCTGGTTCTAGGTGATGGATATGGAACTATTGGAACCATGCCTTTCTTTTGTAGTTCAGCAAAGAAATATCTCTTATAATATGCTGCATCATTTGCTTCTAAATATGCGAGAGCTCCTTCTGGGCACGCCTTAACACATTGAGGATCTCCACCACATAAATCGCATTTAACAGCTTTCTTTTCAATGTGATCTAATGTTATTACACCATATGGACACACTACAATGCAATTTGTACATCCATCACATCTATTTCTATCTATAATTACGGCATAAGTATTTGGATCTCTATATATTGCATTTTCTGGACATACTCCAGGCATAGCACAAAGACCGCATTCTATGCAAAATGTTGGTGCATCTAGAGGTTCGTTTTCGAGTCTAACAACATGGATTGCCGATAATGATGGATCTATAATATTAAAATGTTGAAAAGAACAAGCTTCTTCGCATCTTCCACATCCCGTGCATCTATCAGGGATGGCCATTAACATCTTTACCAATAAAGCCACCAGTTAAAATTAGATAGCCAAAAAATATAACTTTTATCATTTTGCCTTTGTTTATCAAATTTTAAATATTATGTATTATTAAATGTAATAAATTTTAAATTGCTAACTAATTTTTCATAAGATTCTTTTTGATCAACACTTTTTCCGCCTAATCTTACCATTAAATCGTTAAATATATCGAATTCTTGCTTTAATTTGTTATTTACTGCTTTATTAACTTCTCTTATATCAAAATCGTAAGATAAATAATGGCCAGACTTTTCTAAAAACGTCGGAGATGGAATTATTAATTTTGCATAATATCTTGCGCTGGTATCAATTATTGGCGTTATTTCTGCTACAAAATCTACATTATGTAATAACTTTATTAGTTCATCTCTATTCTTTGAATAAGCTATTAAATTATTTCCTATTATTATTAAAGATTTTAGATTTCTAATTACATCATAAATATTATTTAAATTAATGTTATTTTCATTTATAAAATAAAATGACTCAATAACATCGCCTTCACTAATCAAAGGTATTAAATTAACATTTGAGTAAGATGATTTCATTATTAAATAAAGGTTGAACACTTCTTCAGCTATATAGTTATCGAATTCGAAGAATATAGCTATTGGTGTTTTATTAATTAATTTAAAAATCCCTTCTGCAATTTCTTTTGTTTTATTATTTATATTAGAACTAATTTTGTTTAAATAGCCTTCCAAATCTTTAAAGTATTTTTCCAAGTATTGTTTATCATATTTTTCTTTAGAAAGTATTAAAAATTCTAATGCTTTAAACAAGTCTAGCATTTTTTCTTTAGAAAGTCTAGAATAAAAATCTGATTGCTCATGAATAGATCTGTAATCATTGATATCATCTATTGAAATTAAATTTGATTTTCCTTTTATTGCATTATCTCTTAAAATGGAAGAAATTGTAGGATGATGCCTTTCTATATCTCCTATTGCTAATATAGTTCCTAGACTTTGTATCTCATTATGCTTTAATGTTTTTTCACCATTTAAAGGAGGAACATATTTTTTAATCGAATCTCCGTAATTAATATCGACAATGCTAAAAATATTATTTGTTTTAATAATGTCTTTTGCAAGCAAATTTAATAAATAATACTCTTCCAATGAAATTCTATTTGCTACAATAAATCCAATACTATTTGGTCCATAGCTATTTATTGATTTTTTAATTTGATCAGATAAGATATTTAATGCATCATCATAGTTTACACTTTTCCAATTGTTTTCTGACCTTAATAAAGGTTGATAGACTCTATCATTACTATAATAAAGGTTTTCCCATTGATATTTACCTATTATACAATTTGCTGAAAGCTTTAATTTCGAATCGTTACCGTATATCATAACAGGTTTTCCATTCGATACACCTACTTTAATAGGACAAGTTACTGAACAAAGAGTACACGAAGACTCAATAAATTTATCGGGATGCCCGTATTTTATTATAAAAGAATCCTCTATAGATCCAGTAGGACAAACATCTATACAACTCCTACAACTTATACAAGAGCTATTTCCCAGTTTGTTGCCTTCAGCTATTATTAATATATTAGAACCTCTATTAATCTCCCTCCATACTAATTTTCCTATAACGTCTTCACAAACTCTGACGCAGTTATAGCAATTTATACAACGATTCATATTAACATAAATATATGGATGACTTGTATCATAAAGTTTTTCATCTTCTTTATCTTTGTATCCATCAAGTCCGTATCTATTCATTAATTCATGAAATCTTTTATAAGGATATTTTTCTTTATAGCCTTTTGGGTAATTATCAGCCAGCAATTTTAAATTTATTTTTCTAAGCTTTTCAATTTCATTGTCATCAGTAATTATTTCCATACCATCTTCTATATAATTATTACAAGATGTTAATATTCCTTTATCCTTAACCTTTACCAAGCAAAGCCTGCATGAACCAAATGGAGACATCCTTTCGTCATAACACAGAGTTGGTATATCAAAACCCTTGTCTTTTAACGCATTCAATATAGTAACTTTTTTATTATATGTATATTCAATTCCATTGATTTTTACTTTCATCTTACCACCTCATCCTTATATTTATTTATAATTGAAAAGGTTACCTCCCCTGCACCAACACCAAGACCGCACAAACTAGTGTACCTTAAAGAATCTAAAATGTCGTAAATGTCATTTAATTCTTTTTTGTCAAAATAACCTTTTGATATTAACTCCTTTAGTTTTCTCGTTCCAACTCTGCATGGAGTGCATTTACCGCAAGATTCATAAGACGCAAATTCTAATATTTCATTCAATAAATCCGACACGCTTGTTTCTTCATTAAATGCTATTATATTACCATGACCTAAAGAGGAGCCTATTTCTCTTAGTTCTTCATAACCTAGCCTGGTATTAAGTTCTTCAGGTCTTATTATACCAGATAATGGAGCTCCTATTAATAACCCTTTTAATGTGCCTCTTTTTATACCACCTGCTTTTTCAACTATTTCCTCCAAAGTTATACCAAATTCAGCTTCATATATACCGGGTTTTTTGAATAATGAATTAAGCGATAATAGCTTAGTTCCCCTACTTTTTGAAAATCCTAACTCGTAATATTTATCTCCTCCATTGCCTACTATATAAGGTACGTTTGAAAGTGTTTCTACATTATTAATGACGGTCGGTTTTCCAAACAAACCTTTTTCCGTTGGATATGGAGGCCTAAATGTAGGTTCAGGTCTTCTTCCCATAAGGGCATTTATCAGAGCAGTTTCCTCCCCTACTACATAGCTTCCCTTTCCAACTTCTACATTAATTTTTGGAATGGTGATGTTTTTCTTGTTAAAATAATTCTTAATCTCAATCAAAGCATTTTTAATCCTATATATACTTTTAGGATATTCCCTCCTTATGTAAAAATAGATTTCATCAGCTCCTATGGCATAAGCTGCAATCAATGCTCCTTCTAAAACTAAATAAGGTGAAAATTCCATCAAAAATCTATCACTAAATGCTCCAGGATCGCCTTCATCACCATTAACAATTAAATATTTTTTACCTTCTTTCTGATTATAAGCTGATTCCCATTTAATCCCAGTAGGAAACCCAGCTCCTCCTCTACCTCTTAGACCTGATTTTTTAACTTCATTTATTACATCTTTTTGACTCATAGAAGTAATTACATAAGTATATGAGTTCATACCCCCCATTTTTATATAATCGTTTAATGTATCTAATTTATCTATTAAAAACTTGCTTAAAATAGGTTCTCTTGAAAGTATTTCAACCCTAGGATTGGAGTTTTCATGAACTGAAGATGGAGATAAATAACATTTACCTAAGCAATAAGTTCTTGGATTTTGTTCCTTGGCTTTATTCCAATAATTAGGTTTTTCATTTCTGTTAACAAAACAAGATAACCCCCTACAGTATTCTTCTGGCAGTTCTTTATATGAAAAAGTATAAAATGTGTTTATTTCTTCTTTAGGAAGATTAATTCTACCCATTTGACTCACATGTTTTTAATATACTCTCAAAAATAAAAGCGTTTAACCTTAACCAATTAAATTTAGACTGACCTCCTCCTCGCCCTGAAGGGCGAGTTTCATGAGGTCTTAAGGGTTACACCCCTTTACGGGTGCTACTCTGTTATGTTCTACAATGAAAGATAGGGGTTTCTTTATTGATGATAAGATTTTACCTGTTACTTTCTTTAATATGTTTAAAGCCCCTTTTAAATCAGAATGAAGTTTATGTTTTCCTAGAAAGGGCGAGGTTTGTCATTCGCTTTATCAAAGTTTTTAATTTAATTTTTATCCTTATAAATGGGTGTATAGTGTGGTTAAAAAAAGAAATTTTACAATAGATGACATCCTTAATTTAACTTCTATTAATGAAGTTAAGGTATCGTCTACTGGCAATATAGCTATATCTTATACTAAATCGGATTTAGAAAAAAACAAGAATTATAATTATATCCATATAATAAAAAGCAACAAAAAAGAGATATTTTTGACTAGTGGGTCTGATTCTTCACCTAGGTGGTCTCCAAATGGAGAAATTTTATCCTTTTTAAGTAAAAGAGGAGAAGATGAAAATGCTAAAGGCCAAGGAATTTACATTTATAATTTAGAAGGAGAGCCAAAAAAGATAACTTGGTTTAAAAACGGGGTTTTAGGTCTAGAGTGGTATGATAATGAAAATTTAATAGCTATTGTTCCAGAAAATGACAAATATTACGACAACGATGGCGATTATATATATGCCGATAGATTACCATTTTGGATGGATGACACAGGATTTATAGGTAACCATATCTACTCTCTTTACCTTATAAATATTAATTCAGGTTACGTTAAAGAAATAAAAAAAGAAGAAAATTATATTTATCCGGCGTCCTTATGCTCATGCAACAAAAACATCTATTATTCATCTGTTATAGACTTTAGATATCCTTATAAACATAAACTTGTTAAAATTAATCCAGAAAGTGGAGAAGAAAAAATTTTATTGCAAGGTTATTTTATAGAAAGCCTCGCATGTATAAATAATAATTTATATGGGCTGATTCATAATAATGAAATTGGTATTTCAAGCCATTTAAAATTATATAGGATTGATGAAAGTAAGGCTGAATGCCTATCATGCAAAAAGATTGATAGAAATATTCAGTCAATATTAGGACAATATTCTGATGGTATCGCGTTACTAATTTATGACAGGGGATTTTCAAAAATCGTTTTATTTAATGATAGCATTAAAGAAATAATAAATAATGGATTCGTTATAACAGGAAGTTCAAATAATGACACTTTAGTATATGCATATGCTGAACCTACTAAAGCTGTGGAAGTATATGAATTAAATAATAAAGGAGTTCAAAAATTAACTTCATATAATGAATTCTTAAATGATGTGATTCTCTATGAACCTAAACATGAAGAGATTATTATTAATAACAAAAAAATCGACGGTTGGGTTATAATGCCTGAGGGAAATGATAAGAAACCTTTAATATTGTTTATACATGGTGGGCCTAAAGGTATGTATGGCTATAATTTTTATCCAGAAATGCAACTTTTTGTATCTAATGGTTACGCGATCGCATTCGCAAATCCTACAGGTAGTGATGGATATGATGAAAAATTTGCTGATATAAGAGGAAAATATGGAGAAGAAGATTTTAATGAACTAGTAAATTTTTTAGATTACGTTTTGAAAAAATATAATATAGACAAAGATAGGATGGCAGTTACTGGGATAAGCTATGGTGGTTACATGACTAACGTATTTGTAACTAAGACAAACTTATTCAAAGCGGCTGTTAGTGAAAACGGTATTGCAGATTGGATTTCTGATTATTACGCTTCCGATATTGGATATTTCTTTGATCCAGACCAAATCGGTGAAACACCTCAGGAAAATCTTAACGAATATATAAAGAAAAGTCCTCTTTATAATATAAGCAATGTTGTAACTCCCGTCCTATTAATACATAGCAACCAAGATTATAGATGCTTTGTGGATCAATCATTGGCTATGCATGTATCACTTCTCATGAATAATAAGGAAAGTAGAATAGTGCTGTTTACTAAGGGAAGTCATGGACATAGTACTAAAGCCGAGCCAAGACATAGAAAGAAAAGATATGAAATAAAGCTCTCGTTTATAAATGAAAAACTCAAAAAATAATTCCTTTATTATTATTTTATTATGATATTATATATACAGTTATTTTATATTTAAAAGCAAAAGATTTAAAAACTGTAGTAATAACTTGTATGCTAGACCTAGATGGTGGGAAAATGTTAGGTGGGAAATATTATAAATCTATTTCTAAAAGCATCTTAGTAGTTATTTTAATAATAGTAATTGTTGTGGGAGTATCAGTTGCTTTAATGATATCTAAGAAGCCTTCAACTTCAACGTCTACTTCATCAACAAGTAGTACAACTTCAACGTCTACTTCATCAACAAGTAGTACAACTTCAACGTCTACTTCATCAACTACTACTTCATCAACAAGTAGTACAACAAGCATAGTACAAAATTCTCTTTCACCACCTCTTCCTGAAAGTTATTCAGCTTTAACTAACGTGCCTATAACAATAGAAATAAGCCAAGTTCAAAACGGATATTATGCAGTTCTATTCGATGGAACAGGAAATCAATATAAAGTTAGTTCTCAATACTCAAATGTTACATTTGTTTATCCTGGACAATATTTAGTTTATTACAATTTATATAATAGCAATGGTGCATATGTTGGTAGTTCACTGTCAAACTTAATAGAAATAATAGTTGCACCTAATGTAAATTCTTCATACGCATCATTAATCACAATTCCTGTAATAACATCAAATAAAGGCCCTGTAGTAAATGTAGGCGAAACTATTACGCTAACTGCTAGTTATCTACAGCCTCCTATAGGACAAAATATTACAATAAAGGAATACGTTTGGAACTTTGGTAACGGAACATCATTAACAATACCTTCAGTTAATGCTACTGGCTATATAATACAGGTAGATAAAACAGGATCAGGAAATACTTCATATATCGATCCGCAAACAAATCCTATAAATGTCACATTTAGCAAACCTGGTCTATATCCAGTTAGCTTAACTATAGTAACGGAAAACATAAGTAACGGAAAAACTTATAATTACACTACGTATAAGACTTTCGCTGTTTCTTCAAATAATTATCCATTTAATTTATATGCACCTCAGGTATCGGTACCAAATCAAGGAGTAATTGTTGACGCTGAAGTGGTTCCAGGAGGTCCGTTTACATTTGACCCAGATCTTTTCCCCGATACTGTTAGTAATGAAATAATTAACAATATCTACGGGACTCTACTATGGTATTATCAATCAAGCATAACTAAATTCGTACCAATGCTTGCAGAATACATACCTACAGTTGGTAATTGGTCTAATGTAACAGCAAGATATACTTATGGAGCAATATCTCCCAATTACACTGTTTACATATTTAAAATAAGACCTGGTTTAAAGGCATCTAATGGAGATCCAATAACAGCATACGATGTTTGGTATAGCATGATAAGGGCATTAGTATGCGCTGGAGGCATACCCTCAGGTTCTGGTACAAACTTAGCTCCTTTTACTGTACCTAACTATACGCTTTTTACTTTTATAGTAACTTCACCTAATGACTCTTTAGGAGCCAAAGAAATTATGGAATCAGTATCATATAATAACCAGACTAATACTGTTACGTTCCACTTAATACAACCTGTTACTCCAACGTTTTTCTTCAACATGATGACCACCTTTGATTATGTTATGGATGCTAAGTGGTTAAATCAAGTTGGGGACGGGTTAAATCTTACCGGTTATTATAATAACAACTATACCCAGTTGGCACAGTCATTTTATCAATATCAACAAACTTGTATAGCAGGCAACTACAATACTAATGTTCAATGGCCAGCTCCGAATGCTGGATTTACAGGACCATATTACATAGCATCATTCACGCCTGGACAATCAGTTGTATTAAAACCCAATCCTTATTGGCCAAATAATGTAACTTATTTCCCAAAGCCAAATGAAACAGTTATAGTAGACTGGGTAAAAGATCCAACAACAGCCTTGAACATGCTTGCAAGCGGTCAAGCAGATATAGTTACTTTCCCAAAGAGCAGTCCTGCTCCTTATCTTCCAACTTTATTACAATTACAAAGCCAAGGAAAGATAAAAATGTACAATGAGCCATCTCTAAATGAATGGTGGTTCGCATTTAATTTAAATATAAGCATCCCATTGCTAAAGGAGATTAATCCAAACTATAACATACCATCATATTACTTTGCAAACCCATTGGTTAGAGAAGCTTTTGCATACGCATTTAACTATACAGAATACATAAATGATGTGCTAGGAAACGCTAAATATCATGTAAATCTTGGTAGTCCTTGGTGTGGAATATTAATTCCAGGACTAGATTACTCTATACCTCCATCAAACTTAACAGGCTGTCCAACATTTAATTTAACCTATGCTAAACAATTAATGGAAGAATCAGGTTTCTATAATATAACAGTTAACTTCCCAATAGTAGTATCAAGCGGTGATACTGTTGATTTTACAGCAGCAGAAATGTACGCCCAGGCATTACATGAAATAGATCCAAATATAAATGCTCAACCATTATATATGCCTTTCTCAACAATAATAAGCTATCTGATACCTGGTCAAAACCCCTTACCCCTTTATTACTTAGATTGGAACGGAATACCATTGGTATGGTATTGGCTTCCTTTCATATATCAACAGGGAGGCATATATCCTGCGCCCGACGGTTGGGATGTTGGATACTTAGAGCAATTATCACAGCAATTCAATAGCACAAATAACACCCATGTAGGTGCATTAATATGGCAAGAGGCTAAACAATATGAACAATTGAATAATTTAATAGTTCAGGCAGATTTAGCAGATGAAGAAGGTTGGAGTAATGCAACTCAAATAATTCACAACGCACAACAAATGGCTATAGATCAATATCAATTTGTATACGTTGTTATACCTAGTAAGTTCTGGATACTTGGATCTTATATGAATGCATATCAAAATAATATAGCATGGCAATCAAATCCAGCTATAACTAATGGATTAGAATCCTTCTTCTGGTGGTGGGAAAAACCATAATTTTTTTTCTTTTTTCTAATTATTACACCCTTAATGCTTAATAACTCCAGAGCCTTAAAAACCTTTTAAACGAGGTATGGCCCTCAGGCGGTAAGTTCATGTCATTAAATCCAACATTTAGGCATCTTTGCCCTAATTGCGGAAAGGAAATAACTTCAGATAGGTTAGAAAAGGGATTACCTTGCAATAAATGCTTAGAGGCTGAAATAGAGAACAATGATCCAATTTCTATAGGAGAAGCATTAAAGAAGAAAGGAAATCTATATGGTTATTCTTGGCTTTACTATTTAGAAAAAAGCTATAACGATTTTAAGCAATTTTTTAAAGATAAAACAGGATATTACTTATCAAGCGCCCAAAAAAGCTGGGCCAGAAGACTTTTATATCCAGAAAGTTTTTCAATTGTAGCACCCACTGGAGTTGGAAAAACAACTCTTTTAATGGTATACACCGCCTTTAGGGCCGTTAACGAATTAGATAAAAAATTTTTATATTTAACACCTACAGAAAATTTGGTAGTTCAAACAGCTGAAAGGTTAAAGAGCTTTATCAACGATGGTGTAGCTTTTTATTATTCTTCTATGCCAAAGAAAGTCAAAGAAGAGATGTTAGCAAAAATAGATAAAGGGGATTATAAAGTATTAATAATAACACCTGGGTATTTAACCAAAAAGTACAATAAACTTAAGGAGTTTTCTCCATTTGGATTAATTGTTGTAGACGATGTGGATAGTCTTTTAAGAAACAGTAAAAACATAGACAGGGTCCTAATTTTATTAGGCTTTTCTGAAGAAAGCGTTGAAACAGCGTATAAATTAGTAACCAAGAAAATGGATTATGGCATTGCTTTATCTAATAAAAAAGAGGAAAAGATAAAACAGCTGGAACAAGAAATTTCTGATTTGCAATTGAATCTCTTAACCAGCAACAATGAAGAAATAAAGGGTCAATTAATAATAGCTTCTGCAACGGGCAGACCTAAAGGAATTAAACATTTAATATTTAGAGAACTTTTAGGTTTCGAAATAGGAGGAGGAACTGACTATTTAAGGAATGTATTGGACACCTACATTATATCGAAAAATGTATTAAGTGATGCAGTAGAACTAGTTAAGAAACTTGGTAAAGGAGGGCTTATATTTATTTCGCAATCATATGGAAAAAATGTCGTAAAACCAATAATAAGTATGCTAAAAGAAAATGGAATAAATGCTATACAAGCAATAACTAATTCAAGAAGAGCTGTTGAAAAACTTGAGAAAGGAGAAGCAGACGTAATTATAGGTTTGGCTAGCAGATACGGTACAGTAGTGAGAGGTATTGATTTACCAGAGATTATAAAATATGCTGTTTTTATAGGAACTCCGGCAAGAAAACTTGAGCTCAAGACAGCGTTATTATCTCCTCAACGTCTTTTAAGAATCGTGATGTTTTTAGAAGAAAAAAATCAGTCTTATTCAAGCTTAAGGAAAAGTTTGGAAAGTTTTTTATCAAAATATAGCGAACAATCACATATAGTTGCTGCTGTATTAAGAGGAGAGATGGAGGCAAAAGGAATATTAAAAGTGTTAAAAGATTTGGTTAGCAATTCCATTGAGAAGGTATATAAAGAAATGATGAATTATATTCCTAATGATGGAGATAGAATAAAAATAGGTTCATTTATTATTACAAATGAAAAAGGAGAACTTTATTTATACTCTACCGATGGACCAACATATTTGCAAGCAAGCGGAAGGACTAGCAGATTATATCACGGACATATGACCAAAGGCCTTTCCGTAATAATAGATGAAAGCCCAGAACTTATCGAATCATTAAGTGAAAAGCTAAAATACATAAGTCAAGCAAATTTTGTTAAATTCGAAAATTTAGATTTAAACGAAGTAGAAAAAGAAATAATAAACTCAAGGAAGGTAGATGAGGGCAAAAAAGTAAACATTGTAAGTGAGCTAATAATTGTTGAAAGTCCAACTAAGGCTAAGACAATAGCTAGCTTTTGGGGTAAACCCGCTAGAAGGAGAGAAGGAAATCTTAACATTTACGAAACGACAACTGTAGATCCTATGACAAATACAGTTTATCTATTAACAATAACCGCTTCAAAGGGTCATGTATATGAACTAATAGTTGACGATAATAATGAATCGTGCTATGGTATAAACTTAATTGATAGTATTATAAGCCCTATTTATACTTCAATAAAGAGATGCTTAAAATGCGGTTATCAATTTACCCAAGAGACCAATAAATGTCCAAGATGTGGTTCCTCAGCTGTTATAACGTCAGAATCTATTTTACAATCTATTAAGAGGCTTGCAACAGAAGTGGATCAAATAATAATAATGACCGACCCTGATAGAGAAGGAGAAAAAATTGCTTGGGATCTCTATTTGGGTTTGAAGCCTTATAATAAAAACATTTTTAGGTCAGCTTTTCATGAAGTTACTTTAAATGCCGTGCTAGAAGCATTAAGAAATCCAGGACAAATTCATAAAGGATTAGTAAACGCACAAATTGCCAGAAGAATTGACGATAGATGGATTGGTTTTTCTACAAGCAAATATCTTCAAAATAAATATAGCAAACTTTGGTTAGGAGCTGGCAGAGTGCAGACACCTGTATTAGGATGGGTAATTGAAAGATATAATGAATATAAGAAAGAAATGGGGTTTAAAATAAAAGTTAAACTACCTAGCCAAAATTACATTTATTTTTATACAAAGGATAAAGAAATAGCAGAAAATGCTATTAAAGAGAATACAATAAAAGCTGTAACAATTAAAGTATACAATGAGGAAGTAAATCCTTTACCACCTTATACTACTGATGCTTTAATTTTTGATGCAAGTCAAAAATATGGCTATACAGCACAATTAACTATGAAACTTGCTCAGGATCTATTTTATTCTGGATTAATAACATATCACAGAACAGACTCTATAAGGATATCCCAAACAGGTTTGCAAATAGCAAAGGAATACTTAGAAAAAGTTAACTTAATTCAACATTATAAGCCAAGGACCTGGGGAAATGAAGGTGCACACGAGGCTATAAGAATAACAAAGCCTCTAAATGCTCAAGAATTAGAAAAGGCTATTTTAGAGAGAACTATAAAAGTTCCTATGGAATTAACTCAATTCCATTATAAACTATATCAATTAATATTTGAAAGATTTATAGCTAGTCAAATGAGCTCATCGATAATTGAAAAAGCTATTGTTAAGCTCAGCCTCGGTAGTTTAGAACAAGAAAAAGAGTTTAATACTAATATAATAAAAGAGGGATTTACATTAATAACTAAACCATCTTTAGAAAATTGGATTAAAAAGGATTTAAATATTAAATATGAATTAAAATTGAACGATATAATTTACTATAAAGGAAGTTTGGTTGAACTATACAAAAATGGAGATTTAGTTATGCTAATGAAAAAGAAAAACATTGGAAGACCAAGCACTTACGCAAAAGTTATAGAATCAAACATAAGGCATGGTTATATAATTGAAAGTAAAAAGAAGAAGTATATCATACCTACTAAATCAGGTATAGAGATTTATCAAGATCTAATGGAATCCATTTTTAAAGATCTCTTAACAGAAGAAAGTAGCAGAACGCTCGAAAATCAATTAGACATGATTGAGAATGAAAAATTATCCCCAATAGAACTTATAAATGAAATATATGATGAAATATTTGTCAAGAAATTAAAAAGTTACTGCAAGGTTAATAAAAGAAATTAGTCATACATATAATTTCTGAAGTAAGTTTATTTATAGGTGACTGAAGTGGAAGAAAAAGTAAAAATAAACCTTGGTAAGGACCCAGCAGAAGATTACGCGCTGCAAGCTATATTAGAATTAAATAAAGGGTCAAAACAAATAGAACTAACAGGAATAGGGGAGAATGTTTGTAAAGTTGCAGAAGTATATTTAGCAATGAAATCCAGATTAGGAGAAAGTTTAAAAATAACATCTTCATCAATTGGGACTTCAAAATACAAAGGAAAGAAAAGTAGTTATTTAACAATAGTTATAGAAAAAACTACATAAGCTCAGACGGGGATATTATCTTCATAATTTCCGACGATATCAGCGTCATCACCGCCAATTAATTGTTAATTAAGTTATAAGCCCTCTGTAACACAGGCCAAGCTCATCTTATCGCACCTGCAGCGGTCTTCATCGGGCAATATCTGTATGTCTCTGTGAAAATTTAAATACATAAATAGACATAATATATTTTAGAGGTGAAAGTTTGTACAAAAAAATTTTAGTTGGTTATGATGGGTCCGAAGGAGGAGAAAGGGCTTTAGCTAAAGCTATAGAACTCGCAAAAAGTTTCAATTCTGAATTATGTTTAATTACAGTTATACCACCAGCATCTGTAATAGTTGGAGAAATAGTTAGTCCCGATATAATAAATACAGCCACAATTATTGATTCTACAAAGAAAAAACTAGATGATGTAACAAAAAAATTAGAGTCTGAAGGTATAAAAGTAAAATATGAAGTCTTATCCGGTGATCCTGCTGATATGATAATAAATTATTCTGTGTCTAACGGATGTGACTTAATAGTTCTTGGTAGAAGAAGACTTTCCAGATTTGAAAGGCTTATCTTAGGTAGCGTTACCAGTAATGTAGCAGGTAAATCAATAAAGGCAGATGTTTTAGTTGTTCCCTAATTTTTCTTGTTTGGAATCAAAGGTAGCAATATCGTAGAAACTATACCTATAAAAGCAAACAATACCATATCATTAGTCAATCCAATTTTATTCATTAAAATACCACCTATTAATATTCCTAAGGCTCCGCCAACAGTATTACCAACACCCCATATGAGCGAATTGGCTCTTGCTGATAAGCTTTTGTCTACTATTTGCCCAACATAGCCTAAAAGAACTGGAAACCCACTAAATGCAAAAAGCGAAAAAGCCATAAACATTATAGACATTATTATAGGATTCTTAAATAATATAAAAGCAATATAAAATATAGTCGCAAAAATTGTTGTTATATATACTATTTTTTTCCCACCTATATCACCCGTTAATTTTCCGAAGTAGGGTTGGCCAAATATTGCTAATGCATACGAAACAGTTAATATAATGCTCATTAATACTTTAGATTTGAACAAATGATCTAAATAAGTTGGGGCATAAGTTTGCACTCCTGCTATGAAAATAGCTCTAATAAAAACCACTATTGTTAATGGAATCAAAATATAATAAAAAGAGCTCATATTCAATTCGCTATTAGACTTATCAAAAGACTTTGTGTCAGCTTTAATTTTTATTGGTTTTAAGCCATAAAAAACTAATGATCCTACTACAATAGTATAAACACCTATAATTGAGAGACCTAAAGATCCTCCTAAATATTTTATTGCAAATACTATTACTATTGGAAATAGTGCTCTACCCAAACTCCCGAATGAACCATTAATTCCAAGAGCTTTAGGCGAATCTTTGGGGTCAAAACTATGCTGCAATATAGATCCCCCTAATGGATGGTAAAATGATAAACCAGAGCCCAATATTATAGATGCAAACGATATATATAATAAATAATATTTTATATATGCAAATGAGAGCCCGTACAAAATTATGGATATACCTATTAATATATAACCTAAAAGCATCAATGTTGCATGATTACCACTTTTATCTGCTGATTTTCCAACCCAAATACTTAATAATCCTGATATTAAGTTTATTAAAGCCCCCATAACTCCTAAATATGAGGCTGATATTTTCATATCTAAATAGTAGGCTATTAAAATAGAAAATACAATTATATAGCTATCATTTAGGAAATGACCCAACGACGTAAATATTAGCGACCTTAGTTTTTGATCCATTTTTTCACCCATTTGCAATTATTGTTCTTGAATTAAAAATTTATCCATATACAACAAATATATTTTACATTTCATTAATTACTCAAATTATTTCGTAATTACATTGAGTGATACATTGGCTGCTTTTATTATTGAATTATTATAATCGCCTACCTTATTTTCAATTACATTATTGCTAACTACTAAGATACAGGCTGACTTAATATTTCTTAGATTAGACAACGCAAATAATGTAGCACATTCCATCTCTACACCTATAAATCCTAACTTTCTTATTGTTTCTATATACCCATTTTCCGCATAAAAAGAATCACTAGAAAAAATTGAACCAATATAATATTTAATTTTATTTTTATTTAGTTCTTTAGTTAATTCATATACTAATTCATAGTTTGGGGCCGTGTTAGGACAAATATTATTAAAATATAGACCTAGACCTGCTCCTCCATATGAAAAAGACCCACCTGAGGGTATAATTATATCACCCACATTAATTTCATTAGTAATAGACCCAACGGTACCTAGTCTTATAATATATTTTGCTCCCAATTTTATTAATTCCTCTACAACAATAGCAGCGCTTGGTCCTCCTATACCGTGAGCAGCTAGACCGACTTCTACATTATTATAATAACCTTTGTAAACAAATAAATCTCTTGACTTGCTAATTAGTATAGGATTATCTAAAAGAGTAGATAACATATTTACCCTTTGAGGGTCTCCCATAATAATCATTCTTTCTGGAGTTTTCTCTGCATCTAAATGATATACTTTTTTCAAATTTATCGCCATATAAAAAATAAATTAAAAAGAGATTAAATAGTAGGTGTTCCTTGAATTGATACATATATTCTTAAATGATACGGCAAGCTATAGCAATAATTGCCTCTTTCTAATAATCCGTTAGAGACAAGCGTTTCAATAATTGATGAGGGATTTTTTATCCCTTTTCTGTTTAATTCCATAATTGCCCTTAAATCGCCTACTGAAATATTTTCTAAAAAATATCTAAATACTTTCTTCTCTTCTTCACTCAAATTCCTAGCCTTTTCTAAAATTTTAGACGATTCTATTAACCAAGATTCCATTAGTTATTCCTCCCAATTTCATTTTTAATTAGATCTAATTTGTTTTGGTTTCTATTTATAGAACTGAGACTATTATAGCATATAAACTTTATTTGTTAGTTGTATTTTTTATTAGATTTAATAAGTTTTATAATTATAAGGATTAAGGGGGGATAATGCAAATAAGAATAAATTATGAAATATGCCTTAAAGTAGGCAAACTATTAGAAAAGATTAAGCCAATGAAAATAGACATGTTTGATAATGAAGATTTTTTCCCTCCAATGTCTTCTCCAAAGGAAGATGTATTCTTGTATTTTTTGGTCATGGTTTCTATAGATCATAGATTAAGTTACCATAATAAACCATTTGAGGGAACTATTGAAGGAAAATTTTACCATGGCGCAGATGCACTGTATAAGTTAGGCATTATAAAATATAGAGATGATCCATCTTTTTTCTACCCAGAAAACTTAGTTAGCTTAAATGAAAATGATATGATAAAGTGGTTAACAATAGAAAATAAAAACAAAGAGATTTATCCAAGTGATATAAAAATAAGATTAGAATTAGTCAAAGATATTGGAAATAAAATTAAGAAAAATTTTAAAGATCCATACGATATAATAATAATTTCCAAAGGATATTTAAGAAGAGGTATAAATGATGGATTTATAGATATACTTAAAATATTTAAGGCATATCAGGACCCTGTGGAGAAAAAACCATTTCTATTAGCAAAATTTTTAGAAAGGAGAGGCGTATTAAATATTAATGACCCATACAACAAAGAAGTTCCAGTAGATAACCATTTAACTAGGGTTGCACTTAGATTAGGATTAGTTGAAACCGATGAAATGACTAGAGAAAAAATAGCTGCTCAACAAGAATTTTCAGAATCGGAGGATGTTATGCTAAGATTTGCTATAAGAGAGGCATATAGAATTGTATCGCAATCATCTGGTATGGATCCTTTTATAATGGATGATATCTTATGGTCATTTGGAAGGAATTGCTGTAAAATTAAAGAACCAGTGTGTATAGCAAATTGCAATAACGAATGTAAAAGAATTACAGGATGCAAAGATAGTTGCGTATTAGCAAAAGAATGTAAGGCTTATTCTGAAAAAATATATATGATACCAGAGCATAACTTTAAGAAAACATGGTGGTATTAGGGCGATATAATGTATCTAACAAAAGAAGAAGAGAAAATATTAAATGGAGAATACGGCTGGGGACTTGCTAAGGCAATGCAGGTTATAGTTAGCGTTGGAGATTCATTAAACTCTGAAAAATTAATAAATATAGCTCATGCACACATATCTGGAGTATCTTATGGTAATATAGGAGAACCAGGAAAGAAACTAATAAAACAATTCGCAGATGAAGGAATAAAATTTTCCGTAAAAACAACAGTAAATCCTATTGGATATGATACAATGGACTATGACGCTATACCCTTTACAAGAATAGATAAAAGTTATATAATAGGTCAAGAAGAAATATTAAGATCTTTAAACAAAATGGGAGCTGATTTAACATTATCATGTACGCCATATTATTTGCCTAATGTTAATGAAATTAAAAAAGGATCTAGCGTTGCATGGGGAGAATCAAATGCAGTTGTATATGGTAATAGCGTTTTAGGTATTAAAACAAATAGGGAAGGGGGTCCAATTTCTTTAATGGCAGCTATAATTGGAAAAATATATTATTATGGTCTTCACATAG
This sequence comes from Caldisphaera sp., assembly GCF_046536515.1. Classification (GTDB taxonomy): domain Archaea; phylum Thermoproteota; class Thermoprotei_A; order Sulfolobales; family Acidilobaceae; genus Caldisphaera. The sequence goes on from NZ_JAWDMQ010000014.1 coordinate 28,029, forward strand.
AAAAAAATAGAATACCAGAAATAAAATATAAGATCCATAAACCAGAAGATTATGAAATCAATGAAGTTAGGGCTGGTATTATTGGTGAGATAATATCAAAAATTCATAACAACGATAAGCCTCCATATTTAGAAGAAAAGCTAAAGAACGATACAACTATTAAAGAATTCTCAGCTTCTTTAGGTGCAGCAGGCAATTTAGCAATGGTTGTTATAAATGGGATAACTCCAATTAGATTTGACGAAAAAGAAATAAAAGAGACAATAACAATAGATTTTAATGATATTAAGAAAAGAGAAGAAGAATTAAAGCCCAATGGGAGGCCTGATTTAATATACTTCGGATGTCCACACACAAACAAACATGAAATTGAAAAAATTGCAAATAATTTAAAAAAAATTAATAACTTAAAAACAAAAATAATTATAACAACTTCTAGAAAAGAAATAAGTAAATTAGACAGAGATGCTTTAAATATTTTGAGATCAAAAGATGTTAAATTAATTAGTGATACATGCTTAATAGTAAGCCCATTTGGTTATAAAGGGTTAAATATTGTAACAAATAGCTATAAAGCATATTTTTACTTGACTAAAAGAGGTATTAAGGTGTCTCTGATTTCAATAGATAATTTAGAAGAGGTATTAAGGCTATGAAAGAATTTAGGGGGAGGGTTTTAGTAAAAGGGGAAGCTGAAGGAGAGGCCTTAGTTATTGATGAGATAAGCTTTTATGGAGATATAAATCCTAATAATGGAATGCTTGTTGATGGAAGAAATGTAAAAGATAAAATAATAGTTGCATATAAGCCTAAGGGTAGCACTGTTGGATCTTACATTATATATGCTTTAAAGGAAAACGGCTTCGCTCCCAGAGCTATAATTATGAGCAAATCTGAACCTATTATAATTGCTGGATGTGTTTTGGCTAATATACCTCTAGTTGACAATATTGATATAAATGTTCTAAAAGAAATAAAAGACGGCGATAAAATTATAGTTAAGAATGATAAAATTATAGTTAAATAATTTAAAAAAATTTATAAGGCTCAAACCATTATTAATAATCGGCGATGCTTATTGAAGTAGGAAAAGAGTGGAATCGGAGGTCAATTTCGAAGGGATTAGTTATTTCAATTTTGGTAATTGCAATAGTTTTAATCGGCGCTTATGTGGGAATAATGTATACTCATAAAAGTAAAAATACGTCATCAATGCCATCAAGTTCCACAAGCTCACAAACTTTATCAATACTTAAACCTGTATCACCTGCATCGTTAAATACAATAGCAAGCAGTCCTTTGAGCGTTTATTTGCCAGGATATACATCTTCTAATGGAGGCTACGCCTTAGTTTATACTGGTAACGGAAGCATTATAAACACAACCAATAGTTATGTTAATTTATTATACAAATACCCTGGAGTATACCTAATTTATTATGTAGTCTATCAAAAAGGTTCTATTTACGGATCTTCCTCCCAAAACCTCATGAGGATAATTGTTACCCCAAACATAAGTTTATCATTATCTCAATACTTAACTGTACCTACTATAACTTTTAACTCAACTGAAAATCCAAGTGCCCCATTATTTAATGTTTCACAAAAAATTTACTTAATTGGTAGCTTTTTACAGCCACCATCAGGTCAAAACATGACAATTTATGAGTATATATGGAATTTTGGTAATGGAACTACAGAAACTATAATGGCTAACCAAACGACTTTATTACCATTATATAATCCTGTTGTTGTTTATAACACACCTGGATTATATGCAATATCTTTAACAATTGTTACTAAAAACGTATCATCAGGGCAAACGTATAATTATACAACATATCAAACAGTTGCTGTATCAAATAGTAGTTTGGTATTTAAAATATTTACATCAAACTTTAACATACCTAATCCAGGTACAATAATAGTTGCAGAAAACGTTCCAGGAGGACCTTATTCTTTCGATGCTGATATAGATCTGGAAGTTGTTGGCGAAGAAATCATTAGAAACATATATTCTACTTTAGTTATATATAACGGATCAAGCACATCTAAATTTTTACCAATGGCTGCAGAATATTTGCCAACACTTGGTAATTGGTCTCAAAGAAACCTATATGGTGGTATAGCTCCAAATTACACAATGTACACATTTAAGATTAGGCCTAATTTGAAAGCTGCTAATGGTGATAATTTAACAGCATATGATGTTTGGTATTCTATAATAAGATCATTACTTTGTTCTGGAGGTGTTCCACCAACTCCTGGATACGCTTTGGCGCAGTATTTAATACCAAACTATAGCGAATTCATGCCAATAGTAACTTCGCCAAATGATACACAAGGATTTAATGTAATAATGAATTCAGTACATTACGATAATAATACAGATACTGTGACTTTTAACTTATCAGAAAAAGTTAATCCTCAACTGTTCTTTAGTATACTAACAGAATCTGAAGCATCAGTATATGATGCCAAATGGTTAGAGCAAGTTGGTGATGGAATTAATTTCACACCTGCAGGATTTTATCAATATGAGCAAACATGTAATGGAGGCAATTACAATACACAAGTTCAATGGGATCCATTATCAACTGCACCATATATGATAAAATCATATACACCAGGGCAAAGCATTGTTTTAGTTCCAAATCCTTATTGGCCTAACAATATACCAGATATACCTAAACCAAATAACACTGTTATAATATATTGGGTTAAAGATCCAAATACTGCTTATGATATGTTTTCATCAGGGCAAGCTGATATAGTAACTAACCTACCTCCTAGCTACGTACCATTACTATTAAACTTAGAATCTAATGGACAAGCATCTATATATGTATATCCAACATTTACAGAGAACTTCTTTGCCTTTACATTAAATACTAATACATCTATGCTAAAAAGTATTAATCCAAACTATAACATACCCTCTTATTACTTTGCAAACACATTAGTTAGAAAAGCTTTTGCATATGCATTTAATTATACACAATATTTAAACGATATAATAGGAAACGCTAAATATCATATGAACTTTGGTAATAGCTATTGTGGAATATTAATTCCAGGCCTTGATTATTATATACCTCCAAGCGAATTAACAGGTTGTCCAACATTTAACTTAACTTATGCTAAACAATTAATGGAAGAATCAGGTTTCTATAATATAACAGTTAACTTCCCTATATTTATTTCTAGCGGAGATACTGCAGACTTTACAGCAGCAGAAATGTGGGCACAAGCATTACATGAAATAGATCCAAATATAAATGCACAGCCGTTATACATGCCGTTCGTGACAATGTACGCATATGATTCTATATATGGACAAAATCCAATGCCCATATTCTATATGGGATGGTCCCCAGGAACTCCAACAGCTTTAGAATTTGCTCAAGGTATGATAGAACAGGGAGGACCTTATGCTGCCCCTGATGGTTTTAATTCCACTTATCTAGAAGAAGTTAGTAATTATTTCGCATCACAAAACAACACATACTTAGCAAATTTGTTTGCAAATGAGAGTTATACTTACTCTTTGCTAAATAATTTAACTTTAAAAGCTATGGCCGCTGAAGTTGCTGGCAATACAAGCGAAGCTCAAAGTCTCTATAAACAAGTTGATCAACTTGCAATAAATCTATACATGTATGTATATACAATACAACCGACCAACCAGTGGGTAGTAAAACCCTATATACATGGCTATAACAATGAGATTACATGGGAGGAAAATCCATTAACTAACGCAGCCGTAGACTCAGTATATTGGTGGTGGGAGAAGTAATTTATACTTTAATTACCTTTTTTAAAAGATTATTATCTATTTTTTTGTATCTTTCTAAACTACCAACATCAATCCAATCATCGTTATAAATATACGCTTTTACCTTCATTTTATTATTGATCATATACGGTATTAGATCTCCCATTATATCAAATTTAGTTCCGAGTTCATTTTCAATATTTTTCAAAATGTCTGTATTTAGTGACAAAATTCCAATAGTTACTTTAACATTTAACCAAGGTTTTTCCCTTAGACTTAAAACATTATTATTATCATCTACTTCTGCCACACCTACAGGTATTTGATATCTATTTGCTACAACCAATACAGCATCGTATTTTCCTTTTATTTGAAGATCTATCACTTGTTTAGGATCAAGGTTAGCCAATATATCTCCATACCATATTAATACAGGATTTGATTTTATAAGATTATTATTATATGCCTTCAATAAAGAGCCGCCTGTATTGCTATAATTTTCATCGTCAATACTATATCTTATGTTTGCATTATACCTTCTTCCATCTTCAAAATAATTTTTAATATATTTCCATTTATAATTAACCAATAGAACTATTTCATTAAACCCACTTTTTGTCAAATGACATACTACATAATCTAATATAGGCTTTTCCTCTTCTCCTAAAGGAATCATAGGCTTAGGAACTATATCAGTATATGGCCTAAATCTTGAACCTTCTCCACCTGCTGGAATTACGGCTGTAAAACTCAAAATTTTCACCTAGCCAAGCTATTTATTATTTAAGCCAATATTTAAGTTTTATAATATTTCAAATGCTTTATATATTAAAAATTTATGAAAATTGGTTCAATACTCTCTTTTTTTATCATTATAGCAAAATTTCATATGTTTCTGTTTTCAATAATTATGCTATCTTTATCTGACCTCCTCTCCGCCCTGAAGGGCGAGGGTTCCCCTCATCTGTTCGGGATTACATCTGTCATTTGAGGGGCAGT
>NZ_JAWDMQ010000015.1:0-29807 GCF_046536515.1 Caldisphaera sp.
TCCTTTGGGGCGGGAAAGAGGTTAGCAGTAATAACTTTATAATTTTTATTTTTGTATCTTGCTTTGTAGAGTGAAGCTGCAAATTAAGGGTGATTGCATTGAAATACATTGTTGCATCAGCATGGCCATATTCAGATTTTATTCCACACTTAGGAACAGTTCTCCATTTATTGAGCGCTGATGTGTATGCAAGATACCTTAGAGCATTGGGAAATGATGTTATATTTGTTACCGGTAGCGATGAACACGGTACCCCAATAGAACTAGAGGCTAGAAAAAGAAAAGTTAAACCTAAGGAATTGACTGATCAGGTTCACGAATATATGCTAAAATTATTTAAAGAATTTAATTTTGATTTCAGTTTATTTTCAAGAACAGAAAGCGATGTTCATAAAGAATTTGTTAAAGAATTTTTGATGAAAATTTACGAGAAGGGTTATATTTTTCCAATGGAAGAAGAACTTCCTTATTGTTTAAACGATAAAATGTTTTTGCCGGATAGATATGTTGTTGGAACCTGTCCATATTGCGGATTCGATCAAGCTCATGGAGATCAATGCGATAAATGCGGTAGGCTGTTATCACCCAAAGATTTGATAAATCCGAAGTGTGCTTTATGCGGATCAACTCCTGTTTGGATGAAAACAAAAAATTATTTTATAGATTTATCCAAAATACAGGAAAGATTATTGAATTGGCTTATTAATAATAATGAGCTGGATGATAATGTTAAAAATTACAGTATATCATGGGTAAAGCACGGTTTAAAGCCAAGAAGCATAACTAGGGATATAAATTGGGGTATAGAATCACCTTTTCCAGATACTCAAAATAAAACTATTTATGTGTGGTTTGACGCACTTTTGGGTTATTTAAGTGCAACTAAAGAGTATTTAATAAGAATAGGAAAAGGAAACGATGCGTGGAAGGAATATTGGCAAGACAAAGAAACAAAATCTATATATTTTATAGGAAAAGATAACATACCCTTCCACTCTATTGTATTACCTGCCTTGCTAATTGCATCAGAAGAAGATTACATACTTCCATGGAAAATAAACTCTACGGAGTATTTGATGTATGAAGGACAAAAATTTAGTAAGAGCAGAAAAATTGGAGTATGGCTAGATGAGGCTTTAGGTATAGCACCTGCAGAATATTGGAGGTGGGTATTAATTAGAATAAGGCCCGAAGGGGGAGATTCCAATTTTACTTGGAAAGAATTTGTTAAGATAGTGAATAATGAATTAAATGATGATATTGGTAATTTTATTTATAGAGTATTTTCATTATTAAGATCAAGGTTTAACGGAATTATACCAGAAGCAGAAAAGTTGGAAGATGCAGATGTGGAAACAAATAAAGCTGTTTACTCCTATATAAATGAATATAAACAAAGTTTAGACGAAGTTAGGCTTAAAAAAGCGACGGACAGTATCTTAGAAATAGCAAGGCTAGGCAATAAGTATCTTAACGACAGAGCTCCATGGGATCTATATCGCAAAGACATAAAGGTTGCAAGAGGAGTTATGAATGTTTCAGTTAATATAATAAAAAACATATCATTACTTTTATATCCATTTATGCCTTCAACATCAAACATTGTATGGAAACAATTAGGCTATAGCACTAATGTATATGAAGTTAAATGGAATGAAATGCTATATAAAAATGTTGAGCCAGGAATGAAATTAAATAAAGTTGAACCAATTTTTAAGAAGTTACCAGAAGATTTCTTGGAAAACATAGGTAATATAATTAAAAATGCAAGAGAAGAAGCAAATTCAAATAGGCCGAACTTGTTAAAAGAAATTACTATAGCTAAATCTTAATTTTGAATTAATATATAAGGGTATTTGATGCCAAATTTAAAATTAGCGGTATGATGACGTGGGCAACCCATGATGGAGAGATGAAATACCTAGTCTCACTCTGACCGCGCAAAAAATGGAGAGATGAAATACCTAGTCTCACTCTGAAAAAGTGAACGACAAGCCCCTTCTAGGGGTGGGTAAAAGCTTTTAGATTCCAGTTTTAAAAGTATTGTAAAATAAAACGTGTCCCCATAAGGAGATTCCTCATGGCTCCACATATTCCCAAGTTCCTTGGATCTGGGATGGGAGGCCAGTGTGGGATAGGGGTAATTGGTTGAAGGCTTGACCAATGGTTTACCTGGATAAATAGAGCGTGGTGAGTGATTTCATCCGTTAGCTATGAAATGATGAAAATGAAGGCAGTAAACCACAAACCTATGATCTACCCTGAGGGAACCCTTATCCTTTGGGGTGGGAAGGAGGTTAGCGCGCAAAACTGCTAATACTTTCTGAATTTTTTTATTTTAAATTGAAAAGTGTTACAAAAAGTAAAATTTTATATTTCTTAGCTTGTCTATAAATAAAAAGGATCTAAGTAAATTAGGTTGAGAATTTAATGGGGTGTACTTTGTGTCAAGTAGTAGAGTTACTGGATTGGTTAAGGTAGATTCCAAAGGCAGGATAACAATACCTCAAACTATGAGGGAAAATTTGGGAATAGAACCGGGAATGCTGGTTGCATTATTAGCTGATAGCGATAAAAAAGAAATTGTAATAAGTCCTATACTATCTGAAAATGCTAAAGTATTAGAATTAAGCATAGACATGGTAGACAAACCTGGGTCGTTGGCAAAGGTTATTGATAAAATTGCGGAATATAAAATAGATATTATTGCAAACAGATGCACATCTATAACAAGGAGAGAAGAAGGAGAGTGTACATTTATTATAGATATAAGTCAAAGTTCTATAGATGCTGATAAATTAAAGTCTGCACTGGAATCTATAGATGTAGTTACTCAAGTAAGAGTAAAGCAATTTGAAGTTCCTTCATATTAAACATTCTAAATAAAATTTATTTCATTATAGCATAAAAGGATTTTAAAGGAGTATAAATAACTAGGAATTGCTAGAAAGCGCGTGAGCCAGTTAGGTGAAAGAAATGTCGATTGAGCTGAAACCAGAATGGAAGCGATTTAAATATAGAGGTAAGACTTTAGATGAATTACTCAATATGCCCATGGATGAATTGGTTAAACTATTTCCGTCGAGGTCTAGGAGAAGTTTGACAAGAGGTTTTACACCATCTCAAAAAGTATTGTTAGCTAAGATAAGGGCCCTCAGAAAGGCTATACAACAAGATCCTAACAAGGTTAATACTGTGATCAAAACTCATGTTAGGGACCTAGTTATATTGCCAGAGATGATTGGATTGACAATAGCAGTTCATAATGGTAAAGAATATGTGTCAGTTAGGATAACCCCTGAAATGATTGGACATAGACTTGGAGAATACAGCCATACAACAAAGACAGTACATCACGGAGAACCAGGATTAAAGGCGTCTAAGAGCAGCTTGCACGTAGCTGCTAAAGTGTGAGGTGGTTTAGTTGCCGCAATGGAATTATTCATTTAGAATTCCCGATGAAAGCAAAGTAGCGAAAGCAGTAATTAGAGAGGTGCCTGTGCATCCTAAGGTAATAGTTGAGATAGCTAAAGCGATAAATGGTATGAATTTAAAAAAGGCTGAAAAATTCTTGCAGAACGTAATTGAGCAAAAGGAGCCTGTACCATTTAGAAGGTCTAATAAAAAGGTTTCGCATAAAAGGGGTTTAAGCGATAGATGGGGCGTACCATCTGGTAGGTACCCTATAAAAGCATCTAAGTATGTTTTAAAATTATTAGAAAATGTTGAAAATAATGCAGAAAATAAAGGATTGGAAGTAGAGAAACTAGTTATATCTCATATAGCTGTAAGCAAAGGTTTAACATTAAAGAGAGCTATGCCAAGGGCTTTTGGAAGGGCCGATGTAATTAGAAAGTTCAGATCAAATGTAGAAGTAATAGTTAGAATGGAGGAATGAAATTATGTCTAGAATAAAAAAATTTTTCCTGGATCAAGCAATGCTTAGGGCAAAAATAGATGAGTATCTTGCCCAAAATTTCTACACAGCCGGATATTCTGGAGTTCACATAATTCAAAGCGGACTTGGGACAAGGATTCATATATATGCAGAAAGACCTGCACTAATAATTGGTAGGAAAGGAGCAACTATCAGGAGGTTACAAGGAGTATTTCAAAAGGTTTTTGGTTTAGAAAATGCCCAGGTAACCGTTAGCCAGCCAGATAACATGGAACTTAACGCAAGAGTTCAAGCATTTAGGGTTGCTAGATCTTTAGAAATGGGTTATCATTTTAGAAGGGTTGCAATGGCTACATTAAGAAGAATAATAGAAGCTGGAGCTATAGGAGCAGAGATAGTAATAAGTGGGAAGTTAACAAACGAAAGAGCTAAATTTGAAAAGCTTCAAATGGGTAAAGTAATTAAAACTGGAGATATAGTAGATCAATATGTAGATAAGGCAGTTTCTGGTGCAAAGCTGCCTCAAGGAGTTTATGGTGTAAGAGTAATTATAGTTAAGCAACAGGCATCACAGCCGCACATATATGAAAAAGGAGAAGATGAAATCAAGAACGTGATTCAATCCTTAAAAGAGCAGGTAGAAGAAATTAAAGCTGAAGAAGGACAGGAGAAATTGGAGGAAATGATGGAGGAAATGAGTGAAGAAAAGGAGGTTGAGGAAGGTGGGGAAATACAAGCTCAAAATGAGTGAACTTAGGAAAATGCAAGAAGACGAAGTAAAGAAGGCATTAAGTGATACTGTATCAGAATTAGCCATCCTTAGACATAAAGCCTCTACAGGATCTTTGGATAACCCTGCAAAAATCAAGCAGTTGAGGAAAAATAAAGCAAGAATATTAACATTTATGAATGAAAAGAAAAAGTAAATGTGAAAATATTTGAAAATCAATAGAAAAAATATAATTTATCACGAAATTATTGGTTTAAATGTTTGTATTTTAAAGCATTTAGATCCTAATTTGGAAGGGAAATGCGGAAAAGTATATTACGAAACAAAAAATACATTAGTTTTAGAAACCGATAAAGGCAAAAAGATTGTAATGAAGAAAGGAGCCATTTTTGAATTTTTAATTGAAAATGAAAAAATAACTGTTTTAGGCGATGATTTAATAGGTAGGCCTGAGGATAGAGTAAAAAACTTAATAAAATAATTTTATAAGTTTATGATATTTTTATTAAATCTTTTAATATATTTGAAGAGTTTACAAAACATAAATATATTGTTTTTTAATAACTTAAAAAGAATTTAACCAAAAATAATCTAAAGATTAAAAAATGTTTTAATTATATATGCGGTTAAAGAATAAGCTTTATGAATTTTTATATAGAATGTGCTTGAATTACCCCCAATAGAGTTTATAAGTATCATTTTTTACTTTTTGATGTGCGGTAAAAATGGAATCGCGATAGGTGTAAGATTAATGCCAGAACAGAAAGCAATAAAGAATTTGCAAATACCTGGGGTGAGTCCGCCCCAAAAAAGCTGTAGTGATCCATATTGTCCATGGCATGGATCACTTAAGGTTAGAGGTGTGTTATTAGAAGTTGTTGTTGAAAAGCTAAGAACAAAAGAAAGTGCTGTTGTAAGGCATGAGCATTTGTATTATAATCGTAAGTATAAGAGATATGAATGGAGAAGAACTAAAAAGCATGTGCATGTGCCAGCATGCTTAGATATAAAGGAGGGAGACAAGGTAGTAATTGGTGAAACTAGACCATTATCAAAAACTATTAAGTTTGTGATATTAGGTAAACATACATAAGGGGTGTTAATTAAATGCCAAAGAGGAAGAAGTATGGAGCAGTGCTTTCAAGAAGGGGGTTAAGCGCTGGCCTTCAAGTTGGTTCAACAGCTTTCGTTGCAGATAATAGTGGGGCCAAAGAAGCCTTAATAGTTGATGTACCATTAGTTAAAACTAGGGTTAGAAGATTAGCAAGGGCAACCGTTGGGGATTTAGTAGTTGTATCTATTAAAAAAGGAAATCCTCAAGTTAGAAAACAAATAAGTTATGCAGTAATTATAAGGCAAAAAAGACCATATAAGAGGTCTGACGGCACTTGGATATCGTTTAATGATAATGCTTTAGTTTTAGTTAACCCTGATGGAACCCCTAAAGGAAGCGAGATAAGAGGTTCAGTTCCTAAAGAAGTAGCAGAAAGGTGGCCAACGGTAGCTAAGCTTGCTACCTCTATTATATGAGGTGTTGTAATATGATAAGGTCATCTAATCCAAGAAAGCAACGTAAGTTTTTGTTTAATATGCCCCTTCATTTAAAGCATAAGCTTGTTACAGTGCAATTAAGCAAAGAGCTGAGAGAAAAATTTGGTATTAGAAATATGCCATTAAGAGTTGGGGATAAAGTTAAAGTGGTCAAAGGATCTTATAAAGGTAAAACAGGAAAAGTATCTGAAATAGATCTAAAGAGATTATTTGTTAAAATTGAAGGCATTACGAGGAAAAAAGCTGATGGTACTGAAATACCTGTTAAATTTAGACCATGGAATTTAATAATCACTGATTTAGATTTAAAAGATGAAGAAAGAAGAAAAATAGTACAGAGAAGAGGAGGAAAAATGGTTACGCAAGAAGAAAAAAGTGAAGTTACAGAAGCTAAAGTAGCTGAAGAAAAACAACCTGAGGAAAAACAAGGTGAAAAGTGATGGGTAATATGGGAGGAAGTAGATCTATTAAAGCCAAAGCTGCTCCAATGTTTTGGCCTGTTCCAAGAAAGGTCAGACCATGGACTGTTAAGCCCTCACCAGGTCCTCATAAAGTTGAACAAAGTTTACCATTAATGTTAGTTTTAAGGGATATATTAAAATATGCAGAATCTGGTAAGGAAGCTATTAAAATAATTGCAGAAGGAAAAATTAAAGTTGATGGAAAAGTAGTAAGAGATTATAAATATCCTTTAAGCGCCATGGATGTTTTGGAAATACCTGAAAATGATGAATATTATAGAGTAATTCCATATCCAACAGATTATCTTAGGTTGCATAAAATAACTAAAGAAGAGGCCAGTATTAAGCCTGTCAGAATAGAGAATAAGACTATAGTGAAGGGAGGGAATTTACAATTAAATCTTAGTGGAGGAAGAAATATATTAATTAAATTAAATGAAAAAGAAAAGAAAGATGTCCCCTATAATACATTGGATACCTTGTTATTAGATTTACTAAATCAAGAAATTAAGGATCACATACCATTCCAAATTGGTGATATTGCATTAATAGTATGGGGAAAGAACGTAGGTAAGTTAGGTAAGTTAGTATCTATAAATAAACAATGGGGTTGGAAGTGGACTTCAATAACTCTAGAAGGAAAGGGGGGTAAGAAAATACAAACAGCTCTTGACTATGTATTAGTTATAGGAAAAGAGAAGCCAGTTATTACATTACCGGAGGAGATAGAATTATGAGCGTAGCTTTAGATGATAATGAGGTAAATAAGATATTAAAATCATGGGAAGAAAATCCCATGACAAAACCAAGAATAGTTAAAGTTACTGTAAATATAGCATTAGGTCAATCAGGCGAAAAGCTTGTTAAAATACAAGAATTGCTAACGCAGCTTACAGGTCAAAAGGCTTCTTTAAGAAGAGCTAAAAAAACAGTGAGACCTTTTGGCATAAGAAAAGGCGAGAACATAGCAACAATGGTTACATTAAGAGGGGAAAAAGCTTATGCCTTTTTAAAGAAGGCTCTGGAAGCAGTTGGATATAGAATTAAAAAGAACAGTATTGACAAATTCGGTAATGTAGGCTTTGGAATCACAGAATATATATTGTTGCCCGGCGCAAGATATGATCCAGAAATAGGTATTGTAGGGATGGATGTAATAATAACAGTAGAAAAGCCTGGATATAGAATAGAAAAGAGAAAGATTAAAACATCTAAAATGCCAATAAGGCATAGAGTGAAGCCGGAAGAAACAATGGTGCTGCTTAGTAAAGAATTAGGGGTTACATTTATATGAGGTGAATGGAATGGGAAAATACAAACCACCTAAAGTAAAAAGCATTGGGCGTGGTGCTCAGAAATGTCAAAGGTGTGGAACTAGGGACGCTGTTATTCAGAAGTATGGAATTTATTTGTGCAGACAATGTTTTAGGGAGGTAGCCCCATCGTTAGGATTTAAGAAATATAAGTAAGGTGATAAATAATGGTAGATGTCTTGGCTTATCATTTGTCCTCAATAATGAACTCCGAGCTTAGAGGAGAAAGGGAGGTCGTATTGTTACCAGCTTCAAAGCTCTCAGCTTCAGTTCTTAGAGTTCTTCAGAAAGAAGGATATATAGGAGAATTTGAATATGTTGATGATGGTAGGTTTGGAAAGTTTAAAGTACAGCTATTAGGTAGAATTAATAAAATAGGCCCAGTTAGGCCGAGAGTTTCTATAAAATATAATGAATTATTAAGGCTTCCAGAGAACTTGAGAAGATTTTTAGCAAGCAGGGATCTTGGTCACTTAATATTATCTACAAATCAAGGCGTTATGACACATAAAGATGCTCTTGTCAAAAAGACAGGAGGAGTTATAATAGCGTACGTATATTAAATTTTGTTTTGTAAACAAGTTTTTATTATTAATTAATAAAGCGAAATTTAAAATAGGAGGTCAAGTAGTTGGAAAAAAGTTTTGTATTTAATGAATGGTTTAATTATGAAAAATTTAAAATAGGCGACGTATATAAAAAAGAGATTTTAAATATACCAAGTTTTCCAGCAATAGCAAACAATAATGGCATTTATGATATAAATATTGACAAAGATGTAAAGTTAACATGGTTGTGTTGTAATATTTATCAATTGAAAATTAACGGCGGAGGTTTGTTATCAAAGATTCCAGAGAAGCCAATAAATAATTTATTTTTTAATTACAAAATCTATAACCCAAATACAACGATTAATAATGGCTATATAATAAACCCTTTTGGATTTGTTTCATATGCCCCAATTCTTAATGAGTTAAGTTATGGAAGTTGTTATAGTTATAAAGATAAAAAAATTTTTGTTCGTGTCTCTGATCCTTTTTCAATTGTAAAGTCACAGGAATGTCTAGAAGTAAAAAGAGCTCAAGTGAAAAATAATTATTATAGCATAGGTCCTTTGCAGTTTAATGTTATAGAGAGGTTCTCTTCAGGAAAAATAAATATATATGAAACAAATGTAGGAACTCTTTTTACTAACAATGATATAGCTCTATTATTTGATCATGATAATGAAGTATTTTTAAAAATACCTTATCACGACATTTCATATCATATACTTTATCCTTTTAAGTTCTTTAAATTTCATTCGAGAAAATTAGATTTTAAAACAAATGCGTTTGTCTTAAATTCTGAGATAGGTTTTGTATCTAATTATGAAATTGAAATAAAATTTGAATCGGGAATATTAAACATAAATTCTAAAAAACCATTTTATATAGTAAAAGGAGGAATTTTAAGATCTTTTAACGTATTAATGGAGATCAATACAAGCTTTCCCTATGGATATGAATTTATAAATAATATAAGGAGTGGTTATTCGTCTGTAGTATTAAGAGGAATTACCAATAAAACAATAGAATTTGAAATATTTAATGTCTCTGACCACAATTCAATTATAGAAATATTACCTAAAACTAGAACAGAAAAAATAGAAATATGCTCACATCTTGGATGTTATGATATATTAGATAGTTCAGGAATCTACAGAATACCATCACCTTCTGGTTGCTATTGCAAAGCGAAAATATATTTAAGTCATGAATCCTCAATTAAAAATAAACTATTGAGCAATTTGAAGGGTTAGATTCCAGTTGCTTCTCCTTCTTCTTTTGGAACAATTTGTTTTAATTTATTCTCTGCAGCAGCCTTTATATATGTTATGAAGTCTTCTTCATAAGGAACTCCTACAAAAGATACTACGCCGTTTAAAGCTATTGCTGGTACGCTCATAACGCCATATTTTTCAGCTATATCCATATTTTCGTAAGCTTCAACTGTTTCAGAGAGTATATTTGGATTGTTTTGTTTGTACGCTTCGTAAGCAAACATGTTTGATAATAGCACCGCATAAGGACAGTAGGGGCAAGACGGAGTTATAACAGTCTCTATATGTACTTTACCTTTTAATTTAGCTAGTTCTTCTCTAGTCTCTTTTTCTAAACCTGAATCATTCTCGCTTATTCTCATTATAGTTTCAATGAACCCTCTTATTTCTTCTCCTGCAGGTATTCCGCTATATTTTATTAATCCACCTATAAGAGTTACTGCTGGAATTCTTTCAACTCCTTGTTTTTCAAATTCTTTTAAGTCTTCTTGATTTGATTTGTTATATATTTTAACCTCAATCATTTTTTTGCCATTTTTTGTAGGTGAGGCATTTGCTATGGTATTTATTAGTGTTATTGTGTCTTCACAAGTCTCGCATTCTTCTCCAACGAATATGCTTATAGTAACGGGGTTTACCATATATGCAAGGGTCTCTCTAAGCTCGTTTATAAACGATTCATCTAAATCTAAGTCATAATACTTTCCTGACACTTTTTTCACCCTATCAGCATAATATTAGCTAAAAACCAGAGATTATAAACTCGCGTTAAATAAAATAATTTTTAATAAATTTGCTTTAAAAATGATGAAAGAAAATATTATTATTTTGGAATTCATATAGACATTTTGGGCAAAAAATAGTGGAGGAAAATATCAAAAAACTAATAGTACTGATAATAGATATAGATGATGATATAGGCAGCGTTACTGGTAAATCTCTAATATTTGGAAGAGATGAGGTAATGAAAGCTGCGATTGATTTTGCAGAAAAAAGACCTGAAGATGCGGATACAAATGCTATATTTGCAGGTCTTAATTTATATGAGAATTTAAGAACATCGAATAATGACACAGAAATTGCCATTGTAGGAGGTCATCCAACTAATAATATGCTGGCTCAGATCTTAATTAAAGATAGAGTTAAGCAATTATTAGAAAAAATAGGTAATAAAAATGCAGAGTTTTATTTGGTAAGTGATGGAACTGATGAGCTCTTGGTAGCAGAAGTATTAAGGGATCTTGCACCAATAGCAGGGCTTAGAAGAGTTATTGTAGAACAGCATTTGGGTGTTGAAGGTAGCTATTTTTTATTAGCAAGGTATATAAGAAAGGCTATAGAAGACCCTAAATATTCAAAATATTTCTTAGGCATACCAGGTATATTAGTTGCCTTATTTGGTATATTGTCTGTTTTCGGATACATATTGTTGGCATTAAAGATTATGCTAGCAATAATAGGAATTTTTTTGATAGTAAAAGGGTTCAATATAGAGGACAGAACGTATAACATATTAAAAGGATTTACTAATTATTTGAGAGAGACTAGCCATTTCCAAATTGCTGGTATCGGCATACTTGGAGTTACAATTTTAGCCAGCGTTCTTGCTGGATATTATTCGGCATTAAGCAAAGAAAACCTTATAACATTTTCTGGCAGTATAATAGCTAATTCAATACCTATTTTACTTGCGGGATTTACATTATATATAGTTGTTTCCAGAGTATTTTATAAAGTAACAAAGAGCAACTTAAATATATTAAAAGAAACAGCATCTATAGCAATAATTATTTCTTTAG
The DNA here is from genome assembly GCF_046536515.1 of Caldisphaera sp. Taxonomy (GTDB): domain Archaea; phylum Thermoproteota; class Thermoprotei_A; order Sulfolobales; family Acidilobaceae; genus Caldisphaera. Next base: position 11,575 of record NZ_JAWDMQ010000015.1, read on the forward strand.
CATTAGCATTTTACCAACTGGGCATAACATTGGAAAATTATGGATTAAAAGTAGGCATTATTACTGGATCAGTAGTAATTAATTTGTTTATAGGAAGCGGGTTCCTTTTATACAGCGTTGCAGGTGCAGGAATTGCAGCATTGATAGAATTGGCAGATTATTTATATTTTAGACGTTCAAAGAGGTAGAGAAATAAAATGTCTAAAGAAAGCTACTTAGATTTAGTTATGGAAGACGGGAAGGTAGTAATTAGGACTTGCAATAACAAAGACTTCTGTGATCAATTAGAAAAAAATGGCCTCATTATAAATAATCGTTTAAATATTTTAGAAAGCCTATATTTAATTGCTATTGAAAGAGCCAATATAAATGGTAAAACTGGCTGGGAAAATGCATTAGAAATTATAAAATATTATAAGATACCTTTAAACTTATTTTTAGTTTATTTTGATTTGAGAAAAAGGGGAAGAAGAGTTTGGGAAGGTTCAAGAGATAATACTTTAATTTCTGAAACGCCTAATCTTAAAAAATTTGAAGTCTTGGTATTAGGAGAAGGCGATTTGATAACTACTTTTCAGATTACAGAATGGAGCGAGTTAGCTGTAGCAGATTCTCATATACCAGTTATTGCTATAGTTGATAAAAATGGAGAAATAACATATTACGAGTCAAGATTATTTTATTTTGATTCAATATCTTAGCAATGATATAATTAGCAATGTAGAAATCAGGCTTGGTATGAGTGTTGGAATTCTTCCTCTATATAATATAGAAACAGGTAGGACTGATAATGGAGAAAGAGAAGCTATGATTATTTTTGAAAAATATATCATGCTATAGTTGATTGGTATCAGCTGATTTGAATTAAGAAAAGTATTAGAAATAATATTTATAGCAAACAGAGATATTAATGGAGAAATAACTGCTATTGACATCATAAAAATTGACTGCGCTTTTATTGAGTCCGATAACCTTCTGGATTCTTCAATTATAAGTCTAATCCCTTCTATAGCATTGCTAACTCCTATTTTTCCGGCTATTTTCTCTGATTCTAAAATAGCTTGAATTATATTGTTTGCTAATATTTTAGCTTTACTTAGCTCTAAATCAAACCTTTTTCCTATCTTAGCTTTCTCTGCAGCACTTCTTAAATTTAATAAAGCTATATCTATTTTTTCTTTTATTTTCTTGTTGTAAATTTCAATTATTGGAATACCTATTATAAGAGGAATTAATGAAAAATATAGCATGTTTTTTAATATGAGAAAAGAGGATATCAATGGAATAATTATTGATAATGTTTCAATATAATAATTATCTTGAGGTTCGCCTATTTTCGGCCTTAATAAGAGAAGAAGAACAGAAATTATAGGAATAAAAAATAATCCAAAAACTAATACTATAAATAATAGGTTTGAGCCGTTAAATAAAATTAGTATTGCTAGCATACCTATTGACAAAATAATCCCTATGCTTATTTCAACAAGCTCCTTCCCAAGTTCTATATAGTTTTTCCACCTATCTCTTATACCATAAATTGCATATTTATACAATAGCGCAGTAATTCTGTTCTTTCGAGTTCCCATGTATTCGGATTGAACATAGTCTATAATAAGCCTCTTAAACCTTAAGTTTGGCGTAGTTTCACCTAATTTAGATAATGCCTTTCTGCTATCCTGAGTAAAATTTAGAATAGTTTTTAGTCTATTGATTTCTTTCTTTATATATTTTAATTTTAAAGAATCGGGCATTGACAATAATAGATCAACAAGGTTCTTTGTTGTAAAGGCATATGGTATTAAGAAGGCTAAGAGAGAAGGCAGCTCGTTTTCTATTCCATTATTTAAAATCTTAAGCCAAATCTCAGGAATCCAAAAATCAGAAAAGAAAAACAACATTGAAGTCAGGCCTATTAAAAAACTTATAAAAAATTTATGTATTATTAATAAGTAAACTAAGATAAAAATCATAAAGAAAGATATTATTTTAAGTAATTTGCTAGCCTTTTTTATTAGAACAATAGTTTTTATATCTAATTTCAAGTAATCTAGCTTTTTGATATAAAGTTTTATCATAGTACATCTCCATATTTCTCTACATAGTATCTTGACAAAGCAACATAGAAATCTTCCGGACTTTTCCCCATGTTATTTTCTAAGAACTCTATCCTGGATTTCAATTCTTCAGATATTTCGTTATAATTGAAGCCAAGCCTGTTGCTTGCAATCTCTAGTTTTTTGCTTTTGCTTACAATGCTATCTATATCATTTTGTTGATAACCTAGTTTGTATACATTTACTAAATCCTCATTGTCTATTTCATCTATTTCATATATCCTTCTTATAGCTTTTCCTCCTAAAGAAGGCAAGGTTCTTATTTGAATTATTGCTGTAATTGACTTTATGAAAAGAGGGGGCAACTTTATTGGTTCTAAACTAAGCCTCGATATTACGCCCTCGGGAGAATCTGAATGAATTGTGGTCATAGCTCCATAGCCGCTAGTTGCAGCTTGTGCAAGAACTTTTGCCTCCCTTCCTCTTACTTCTCCCACTATAACATAATCTGCCCTTCTTCTTAATGCATATTTTAGCAAATCCTCAAGACTAATTTCTTGAATTTCACTTCCAGGTAACTTAGGTCTTGTTATAAAAGAATCCCAATTTGGCGAAATAAGCTTTAATTCAGGGGTGTCTTCTATTGTAATTATCTTGCTATAAGGAGGTAAAACACTTGCTATGGATTGCAAAAGAGTTGTCTTTCCGCTACCCATGCTTCCTGATATCATTAAAAATCCTTGAGCCTCTGCTAAAAGCCATATATATGCTGCTATAACAGGACTTAAGACCTTAGATGCTAATAGATCTGACATAGTTAACGGTTTTTCTGGATACTTTCTTAAAACAAAGTTACTACCAAAATGAGAAATCTCATTAAGGAATGAGGCAGATATTCTATTTCCATCATCTGTTATACCCTCTACATAGGGAGTAGTGAGGCTGATTACCTTATTTGCCTTTCTAGCAAGCTCTATAACTAAAGAATCCGATTCTTCTTTTTCTAGTTTTATGTCAACTATGATCCATCTCGATGGAACTAATTTATGTATTGCGCTTATATTATTGGTATAACCGTTATATGATATTTCATCTATGTGCGGATCTATAATCAACGGATAAATTTTTCCATATCCACTTTTATATTTATTAATTAGGTATCTCTCTTCTTCGTTTGTATCTTTTTTAATCCCTACTAGTAAATCCATATTAAATTCTATTTTTGGTTCATTTATGTAAAGGTGAACTAAATTGTCCTCTCCTCTATAGACATAATAATTAACGGGGCCTACTTTATATTGAGCAATTACCGACCACTTTGGTGGATTTCTAGAAAGACGATTGTCCTCTTGATTATAAAAAATTTCTTTTTTATCTTCTTTGTTTAAATCATTTTTAATTATTCTGAAGGCTTTCTCTAAGCTTAGCCTCAATTTTATCACTTTAAGCCAACTGGCTGGGTTGACATAATCGTATTTGATTGTGTATCATTATACTGTAAAAATATAGATTGTATGCTAGAAGGCACATAAATAACAAAGGATATAGACTGGCTGGGATTAATATATTCGTTTATTATATCAGGAACTATGTTATTCGATGATAATGTAATGTTTTTCTGTGTTCCATTTTGATAGATTCCATAGATTCCAGTTATTTTTATTTGACTTTGCATGTCATTTGTGATTTTCACGTATATAACCTGGCTATTGCTGTTGATCATCTGCGAGTTTGCTATTACATTTACTCCTTGCCCCATATTTTCCATAGCATTTAAAGATTTTTGGAAGTAGTTATAAACGAGCACACCTCCAATTAATGTTGCACTAATTAAAATAACAGTACCAATTAAATTAGACAAACTCCTCTTTCTCAAGCTAATTCACCAAATAATTCATTTGTATTAAAAATTATTTTCATTTCAATGTAGAAATGCTTATAAACCCTAATAATAGGACTTTTATGTTAAGCTTTTATTTATAAATGTTATTTATTAGAGATGTGATGAAAAATGGAAATTAAGCCAGTTAAAGACGTTAGAATAGACCCAAATATGTCTGTTGAAAAATTAATACAATATTATGGAGATATATATGGATTTATGGCAGGTCATCTTTACGAATCTGCAAATATCTTAGCTGAAGGTTTAAAGGAATCAAATATAAGGATTTTGACCTTTACTGGTAATTTAATTTCAACCGGATTGAGAGGTATTATAACGCAACTCATAGAAAAGAAGGTATTTAATGTTATAATAACTACTTGTGGAGCTTTAGATCACGATATAGCTAGGTCTAATGGAGGTATATACTTTAAAGGATATTTTGAATCTGATGATGAAAGCCTATATAAAAACAATATACATAGGTTAGGAAACGTTTTTATAAGAACTGATGATTACGGCCTTAAAGTAGAGGAGTTTGTAAGAAAACTTGTTGATGAAGCAGTTAAAATTAAAAATGAGTGGGGGGTTTACGAGCTTTTGAATTTAGCAGGAGGCATGATTAATGATGAGAACAGCCTCTTAAGGGCCGCTAAAAACTCTGGAGCATATGTTTTTGTCCCTGGTTGGCCAGACGGAGCATTTGGAACTGATTTATTTATGGAATCTGTAAAATACAAAGATTTCAAAGTAAATTATTTTATAGATATGAAAAAGCTTGCTGATATATTTTTTGATGAAAATGAAAAAGCTTCTGCCCTTATTATTGGAGGGGGGATAAGCAAACACCATGCTATTTGGTGGAGCCAATTTAGAAATGGGCTGGATTACGTAGTTTATTTGACTACGGCATCTGAGTGGGATGGAAGCCTAAGCGGTGCTATGCCAAGAGAAGCAATAACTTGGGGGAAGGTTAAACCTAAAGCTAAAAAATCTATAGTTTATGGAGATGCTACAATAACATTGCCTATATTAGCTGCTTATCTTCTTAAGTATTAAAAAATTATAATATAAATTTTTTACTAAATTATTAAAACCTTAGACATATACCTTATACTGGTATTAAGTCTAGTAAGTTAAAAGAATTTAAGAGGGGTAAAAAATGAGTGCCGAGGCCGAGTCAGAAGAAAGAATAAAAGCGCAAGAAAAATATAGAGAGATGAGCATAGCTGAATTCTTTGCTAAAAATAAAGAGTTAGCGGGTTTTTCAAATCCAACAAGGGCTATATACCAGACTGTAAGAGAATTAGTAGAAAATTCTTTAGATGCAACTGACAGCCATAATGTATTGCCAGAGGTTAAGATATCTATTAAAGAAGTAGAACCAGCTACCGATGATAAACCTGCTAAATATGAAGTAGCAGTTGAAGATAATGGTATTGGTGTTCCTCCAAATGAAATAGCAAATGCATTTGGTAAAGTTTTGTATAGCAGTAAATATGTGATCAGGCAAGCGAGAGGTATGTACGGCCTCGGTGTTAAAGCTGCTATATTGTATTCTCAGATGACAACTGGTCAACCAGTTTTTATTGTATCCTCTACAGATTCAAGCGATAATATTTATTATAAGAAATTGTTGATAGATATTAAGAAAAATGAGCCAGTTATAATTGAAGAAGGACAACTTCTTAAGAGAAGTAATTGGCATGGAACAAAAGTTTATTTAACGTTAGAAGGTGATTGGGTAAGAGCAAAACAAAAAATTATTGAATATATAAAGAGAACAGCCCTTATAGCCCCTTATGCTGAGATAATTTTTGAGACCCCAGAAAACGAAATATACTATTTCCCTAGAGTTACTAAAAAAATGCCAAAACCTCCAAGCGAAGCTAAACCTCATCCCCATGGTATTGATGTAGAGCAGCTTAAGGCAATTGTATCTTTTACGAAAGCAAAGACAATGGTAGAATTTATGGTAGAGGAATTTCAGAGTATAGGTGAAATAACAGCAAGAAAGTTTCTTGAGAGCATAGGTATAGATCCTAATATGAACCCTAAAGTTCTAATTGAGAAAGGAAACTCAAAGCTTTTACAAACTGTTGCTACTGGATTAAGGACATATAAAAACTTCAGACCTCCAAGAAGTGATTATTTAAGTCCTATAGGCGAAGAATTAATAGAAGTAGGATTAAAGAGGTTATTCAATGCCGAATGGGTAAAGGCTATAACAAGACAGGCTAGAGCATATGAAGGGCACCCATTTATTGTCGAGGCAGGAATTGCTTATGGAGGTAATATAGTTCCTGCAGAAGAACCCGTATTGTTAAGGTATGCAAACAAAATACCATTATTATATGAAGAAAGGGAAGACGTCTCATATAAGGTAGTGAGTTCAATAAATTGGAAGCTATATAACATTGAGGAGCCTATGCCGTTGGTTGTTTTAGTTCATGTTGCGAGCACAAAGGTACCTTATAAGGGTGTTGGTAAGGAAAGCCTCAGTGAAGTTCAGGAACTGGAAAGTGAAATAAAAAATGCTGTTCAAGAAATTGCAAGGAACTTAAGATTATACATTTCAAAGAAAAACAGCGAGCGCACATTAAGGGAGAAAATAGTAACTATATCAAAATATATTCCAGAAGTTGCAAGGAGTTTATCTATATTATCTATACCTCCTGATAAATGGGGCTCTAACGGAAAAAAGGATAACAATGAAAGAATAATTGAAAAACTTGTAAAAATAGTATCTAAATCCGTAGAATTGCCTAAAATTGATGGAAAGGAAGAAGATCCAGAAAGGATAGTTAGGTCTGTTATAGCTAATGTTAAACTAGAACAATGAGGGGAGAATAATGTCACATATGGATAAAGTAGATATAGCAGCTAGAAAGAAAGTAGCAGAAATATTTCATAAGAAATTTAGTGAATTATCTGAAAACATAGAAAAGGGCAGCCCGCCTAAATTAGAGATACCAATGAGAACATTAGCTAATACTGTTTTTGATCCAAACAAAGGTATTTTAAAGCTTGGTATAAGAAAAATAGAGAGAAATTTCCTTAATATGAATGAAACGAAAAAATTCATGCAGACCTTATTAATGGCATCAATTATATATCAAGCACTGGTTGAAAACGAGTATCCTACAATAAGAGATCTATACTATAGAGGTAAACATACGATATTGTTTAAGGATTTGAATGGAAGGGTTAGAGAGGAAAATACATGGGAAGAACAATCAGAAAGCGATGCTTCAATAAGAGACGTAGAAGTTATGACAGGCTTATTGAGAGAAGATATGCTAATATTAAGTAAAGAAAAAGGAAAAGTAGTAGGAAATATGAGGATAAGGAGTGGTAATGATACTATAGATTTATCTAAGTTAGGTCACGGAGCTTATGCTATTGAATCCACGCCAGATTTAATAGAATTCTTAGATTATGATGCTGAAATAGTTTTAGTTGTAGAGAAGGACGCAGTATTTCAGCAACTCCATAGAGCAGGTTTTTGGCAAAAATACAAGGCGCTCTTAGTTACTGGTGCAGGCCAACCTGATAGAGCAACTAGAAGGTTTGTTAGAAGGCTTCACGATGAACTGAAGTTACCAGTATATATATTGACCGATTCGGATCCATACGGATGGTATATTTATAGCGTTTTTAAGGTAGGAAGTATTCAGTTAAGCTACGAAAGTGAAAGACTAGCAACGCCTAAAGCAAAGTTTTTAGGAGTATCGATGAGCGATATTTTTGGTTATGGAACTAAAAAAGCATATTTGAATGACGAAGAAAGAAGAAATTTTATAATAAAGGCTAAAGACGTTGACATAAAGAGAGCTAAAGAATTAATTAAGTATTCATGGTTCCACTCTAAGCTTTGGAAAAGAGAAATAGATATGTTTATGGATAAAAAAGCAAAATTGGAGATAGAAGCTATGGCAAGCAAAGGATTAAAGTTTTTAGCATTTCAATATATTCCTGAAAAGATTCAAACACAAGATTGGATTGAATAGTAAACAGCATTTATCTTTAATATTAATAGAATAACTTATATTTGTTTTAACAGCACATATTAATAGGTGCTAAATTTGGTCTCAATTAAAGCAGTTTATACTTCAGGTAGCAAATTTAAAAAAATTGTACAAGCCTTAGCAAGGATCAATGATGAAGGGTCTTTTCACTTTAGCAATGATGGGCTTACGTCTTGGCTTTTTAGCCCAGATAAAACGGTTTTAGGCATTTTTAAGGTTTCATCAACTGCTTTCGAACAGCTGTCTGTAGATTCAGATATTACTTTGACTATTAACATGAGTGAATTGAGCAAAGTCCTTAGAAGATCAACAAGAAATGATAAGATCATTCTTCAATATTCCACAGGAGACAGCTATATGAGAGTAACATTAGTCGATGAGAAAACTGGTGTAGAGAGATCTTTCGATGTATCTAGCGGTGAATCTGAAGAAAATGAAGTAAAGGAAATTAAAATGAATCCAACAGTTCGCCTTATTCTATCAGCAAATGACATAGATACCCTTGTAAAGGACGCAAAACTAGTTGGCGATGTTGTTAAAATAACTGGAAAGGATGATACTATAACAGCTGAAGTTAGTGGAGAAGAAAAATATTATCAATGGATTATGAAGAAAGATTCACCTTTGCAAGAAGTGTCTATCGATGAAGATTCTACCTCATCTTATAGCCTGAGTTCGCTAAGATCTATTATTGAGCCTATAACAACTGTAGCAGAAAGCGTGAACTTGGAATTTACCAGTGATTACCCTTTAAAAATAGAATTTAGTATATCAGGTCCTGAAGAATTCGTTATGTATATAGCACCTGTAAGTTCATGATAAAGAAACAGCAAACCTCGCCCCTAGAAGGGGCGGGGTATTTTTTTTAAGTTTAGAAACTTATTAAAAATTGAGACAGCTGCTAATGGGGTATGCGTCACTGAAACATGAGTATGCATCTACCCCAACTAACAAGTGTAATAAAATAGGGTTCCAAGCAATCAACTCTTAAGGCATGAGATGCGGGAGCCGATTTCTCCCGCAATATCGGCTTGGGGGGATAATAGAGTAGCACCCGTAAAAGGGGTGTAACCCTTAAGACCTCAGGAAACCCTTTAGGGCGGGGATGAGGTCAGTTTATGGATTTTTCTTCTCTAATAAAATTACAAAAATTAAATATAATCCTAATATAAGTGAGAATATTGAAGAAAATATAATGCTATTCTTTGGTACTTTCAAAACCCAACTTATACCATATCCTATAACCCATCCGAATAATTGCAAAGTATTTATTAATGATATTCCTTCTGGAGATTTTGGAGAGCTCCAATAATCTAAGCTTAATGGTATAATTGCTTCTCTCATTCCAAATACTAATGAAAATGGCCAATAAAAATAAAACAGTGAAATTAATGAATAAATGAAAATAGATATAGGGAGGGCTAATTTATTAATTCTAGGAAGGAAGAAGCCAGAAATCATACCTAATGTTTCTAAGGATGAATCGATTAAACCTATAAAAAAATAATTTATATGATAAACTCTGACCAGTTCTGGCATTATAAATGGGGTTGCTAATGCTATAGGGATTATAGATAAGAAAGGAATAGGATCCTTTTTAATAGAGATTTTAAAAGTTCCTCTTTCAACTTTATCATCTATTGGCAAGATGATAAAGCCTGAAATACTTGTTAATATTCCTCCTATAATAAATGGTGTCTTTAAACCTAGAACTTGTGCTAATGATCCTCCTAGAATTGGAAATATAACTGCTGGAAAAACAGATATAGCCCATATTCTGGTTAATGTTCCAGATTCTTTATTCTTCATTAAAGAGTAATAATTAGGTAATGACATGTAAAATGAAGAAGATATAATTGATGCAATTAATAAATCAAAATAATTTTTTACATATGGTATAATAAATATTCCTATGCCTGACAAAAGCATACCTAAAATAATAGTATTTTTTTCTCCAATTTTTCTGAAAAGAATGGCACCTAGTATTGGGAAAGGAAGACTAATTAGTTCTAAAAATGTAAAAAATTGACCTAAATTGTTTTCTCCTATATATTTTGCTAATAATATAGAATAAAAAGGATAATAAGCGTAGAAACCTGCTCCCCAAACAAGCCAGCTTGTTGTTATTAATATTGAATTTCTGTCCAATTTTTCACCTTTATATTATTGTTTTGTTTATTGTTTTATATAAACCAGATATATGGGCCCGGCCGGGCTCGAACCGGCGACCTCCGCCGTGTAAGGGCGGCGTCCTAACCACCTAGACTACGGGCCCTATACCGATCTCGGTAAACCACACCCGGCTCAGGTCCCATATTCCAATGCAAATTACCCTTTATAATTTTTATCTCCAAGTTTTTTTCAAACTTTTAATTAAAATTTTTCAAATGTTTTGAATACTCATAAAATTTAAACCTATAGCTTTTTATAAATTAGGGGGAACAAGTTATGGGCGAGGAAAACGAAGGATTCAATACAACAAAGGAGATATTAAAACTAAGTGAGGGCGATAAAACAAGGGTTAGAGGGTGGATTTATAGGAAAAGGGATCTGGCTGACAATATATTTATTGTTATAAGGGATTCAGAAGGCATAATTCAGACGGTTTTGCCAAGAAAAAATGCCTCACAAGATCTAGTTTCTTTAGCTGAAAAATCAACTATAGAATCTTCAGTTGTTATAGAAGGTGTAGTTAAAAACGATGAGAGGGCTCCAGGAGGTAAAGAAGTGCAAATAGAAAAATTATCGATAATTGGTCTTGCAGATGATTTTCCAATAAAGGGAGGAGAAAGCATAGATTACCTATTGGACATAAGACATCTGTGGCTTAGATCCAGGAAATTAACATCAATAATGAAAATAAGGCAATCCGTTTTAGATGGAATGAGGGAATACTTTAAGAAAAACAATTGGTGGGAAGTTAATCCTCCAATATTAACTCAAAGTGCTGTAGAAGGTGGAGCTACTTTATTTGAAGTTAATTTCTTTAATAAAAAAGCATATTTAAGTCAAAGTGCTCAGTTTTATTTAGAGGTTATGATATTTAGCTTGGAAAAGGTTTGGGCTATAACTCCAAGCTTTAGAGCAGAGAAAAGTAGGACTAGAAGGCATCTTTATGAATATTATCATTTGGAAGGCGAAGCTGCATGGATGGATATGAAAGATATGATGAGCCATGTAGAAGGGTTGGTCAAAAGTGCTATTAAAAAAGTTTTAGAAGATAGGTTAGAGGATTTAGAAATAGTTAAGAGGGATACGAATATACTAGATAATTCATTAAAATCCAGTTTTCCTGCAATTACGTATGATGAAGCTATATTGAAATTAAAGAATAAGGGAATCAACATAAAATGGGGTGATGATATAGGGGCTGATGAAGAAAAAGTACTAACAGAATATTTTGATACTCCGTTTTTCTTAACTATGTTTCCTAAGCATCTGAAGAGCTTCTACATGAAAATAGATGATAATAGGCCAGACGTAGTATTAGGTTTTGACTTAGAAGCACCAGAAGGATATGGAGAAGTAGTAGGGGGGAGCCAAAGAGAAGACAGTTATGAAAAGCTATACAAAAGAATAGTTGAAGAGGGTTATAATCCAAGTGATTATCAATGGTACTTAGATCTAAGGAAGTATGGTACAGTGCCTCATAGCGGTTATGGATTAGGTGTAGACAGATTAGTAACTTGGATTGCAGGTCTAGATCATATAAGGGATTCCATACCATTCCCAAGGTTTAGAGAGAGAATATATCCATAAAAATATAAATAAAACAAGAGGATACAATTTATGCCTAAGAAGGCATGTTCTTTATTATCTGGAGGTAAAGATAGTACATATGCCTTACACAAAGCCGTTGAACTTGGTTACGAAATATCATGTATAGTGAGCATTAAGCCCTTTAGAAAAGATAGTTATATGTTCCATTTTCCAATGGTCGAACTTACTTCTCTTCAAACTGAATCTATGGGGCTAAAAAAAGTACATCATATATTAAACATAACTGGTGAAAAGGAAAAAGAAGTTGAAGAGCTATATTATGAGTTATCTAGAATAAGAAAAGATAACGATTTTAACACGTTAGTTATAGGTGGTATAGCAAGCCAATATCAATTAAATAGATTTAAGAGATTGGCAGAAAAACTAAATATAGATCTTTTTGATCCACAATGGGGTGTAAATCCTGAAAAATACATGTATGACTTAATTGATTATAATATACGCTTTATTATAACTCAGATAACTACATATGGCATACCCATGGATCTTTTAGGTGTAGAGGTGGATAAAGAAATAATAAAAAAAATTATAGGGCTTTCAAGAAAATATGGATTTCATGCTGCATTTGAAGGGGGAGAGGCGGAAACTTTTGTTATAAAAGCCCCACTTTTTAATAAAGGAATATGCATTGAATCCTATAGGAAAAAAATAAGTGATTTTGAATACTTTTTATTACCTAGGAGTGCATATTTATGCGATAACGCAAAATCAATAATTTTAAATTTTTAGTTAACGCAAGTTCAATAATTTCTTAGCATTTTTCGATGTTGTTAAAATTATGTTATCTCTTTCTACCTTTTTAATATCTGATATAAAATCAACAAATTTGTAAAGCATCAAGGGTGAAAGTCTTATTCCATGATAATTGTATGGCCCATCGCTTTCTAATACTACGTTACTTAATGGCGTTTCATCAATAATTTTCTGATGCTTAGTTTGAATCATTAGAGCAACATTTAACGATATTACATAGCCTTGGCTGATTATTTGATTAATTAGATTTAAAGGTCCTGTATACCAATGGAACATTGCTCTTTCTATTTCTTTGTTTTTTAATATACTTAAAACTTCACTCCATGCATTTGGAGAATGTATATTAATCATAGAATTTAATTCTTTTGCTAAGTTTACATATGAAAGAAATATTTCTTCTTGAATTTTATAAGTATCTTCACTAAGAAACCTCTTATCTATACCAACTTCTCCAATGCATTTAAGCCCATTCTTTTGAACTATTTTTAATACGGTTTTTGCTTCATCTATTTTCCCTTCTTTGATCATCCATGGATGGAAACCTCCGCACGGTATTACATTTTTAGGGTAAATATTGCTTAACTCTATTATTTTATTCAAGCTTTTTGTATCTTCAGACACAGCAACTACTTTTATATTATTTTTGAATATTTCTTCTAATTCATTTTTTTCAAATTCATTTAAATGACAGTGCATGTCATATATTTCCATTTTTATCATCTCTGTTCTGATTTTCCAATTATAGCATTTAACAAACTATTTTTATTAATTTTCTTCGAAAGGAAACTTTTTTTAAAATATTTTTGAATTAATCGCTATCTATATATATTGTTTCAAAATAAACGGCCTTTTTTTCAATAGCTTTTTTGATAGATTCTTCTTTATTGGTTAGGTTAGATTTTCCGCTTTTTATTTCAACAAAATATATAGACTTGACATCATTGTTTTCTAATCCTTCAAATACTACATAATCTATTGGAGATCCAATAAATCTTGCCTCTTTTGGGTTGTGTTTAAATTTAGGCATGTAAGGTGCAAATTGTTCATATATTTTTCCAGAAATAACAGCTTTGCTCTGTTGTATTGCATCTTTTCTTGCCTTTTCTATAGATTCCATTGCAATAACTTTAGCTTTTTCATTAGCTAGTTCTTGTATGTTGCCTTTTATGCTCTCAAGCTTTACTGACTTTCTCCAATTCGATATGTAAAGATAAAGTATTACCACTAATTCAATAAGTATTATGGAGATTAATGAATAAACAATTATGCTCAAACTGATCTCCCACAATTTTAGTGAGATTAAAACATTAAAAGGGTTAGACTCTAATTTAATAAAAGGCATTAATGATGGGTACAAAGTTTGCATTTGTCACAGGAGGAGTAATGTCAGGTATAGGAAAAGGCATAGTTTCAGCAAGCACAGGATTATTATTGAAGTCAAGAGGATATAATGTTGGAATAATTAAAGTGGACCCATACTTGAATGTTGATGCAGGTACAATGAATCCTTATGCTCATGGAGAAGTATATGTGACTGAAGATGGAGGAGAAACTGATCTAGATTTAGGACATTACGAAAGATTTTTAGGTATAAATTTGAGTAAGAAGCACAATATAACAACCGGACAGGTATACTTTAATGTTATAACAAAAGAAAGGAGAGGGGAATATTTAGGAAAAACTGTTCAAATAATACCTCATGTTACTGATGAAATAAAAAGCAGGATAATTTCTTTAGCAAAAGAAACAGGAGTGGATGTAATGGTTATAGAAATTGGTGGAACTGTTGGAGACATAGAAGGCCTTCCATTCCTAGAGGCAGCAAGACAGATGTTGGTTGAGTTAGGATCTGATAATGTGGTATTTGTTCACGTTGCCATTTCTCCAATATTAGCTGCAACTGGAGAGCAAAAAACTAAACCTGTTCAGCATAGCGTGCAGGAATTAAGGAGAATTGGAATACAACCCAATGCAGTAATTGTGAGGAGTTCAAGGTCTTTGGAGGAAGAGTCTAGATATAAGATTGCGTTATTCTCAAATCTTCCTAAGGAATCTGTTTTCAGCGACCATGATACTACAACACCATATGAGGTTCCACTTATTTTAGAAAGCCAAGGGTATGGTAAATTTTTGACGAAAAGATTTAATATAGAAGAAAGAGAAGCTGATTTAGCCTTATGGGAAGAATTTGTAAATAAGCTGAAATCAATAGACAGGCAAGTCCCTATAGCTATGATAGGGAAATATACCAAATTGAAAGACAGCTATATAAGCATAACTGAGGCATTAAAAAGTGCAGGGGTTTTTGTAAATGTTTTGCCAAAATTAGTTTGGGTAGAAGCAACAGATATTGAAAATGGACAAATAAAAGTTGAAGAGATTTTGCAGTATGTTAAAGGGGCTGTCGTTCTTCCAGGATTTGGAGCAAGAGGAACTGAAGGTAAAATAAAAGCAATTAAATATTTAAGAGAAAATAACATACCCATGTTAGGTGTATGCTTTGGAATGCAACTTTCAATTGTTGAGTATTCTAGAGATGTATTAGGGTTAAAAGATGCCAATTCAACAGAAATAAACCCTAATACTCCCTATCCTGTTATAGATTTGTTACCAAACCAAAGGAATATAGATTATATGGGTGGTACAATGAGACTCGGCGCAGCTAAAATAAATGTTGTTAAGAACACCACGGTATTTGATTTATATGGTAAAGAAATTGTATATGAAAGGCATAGGCACAGATATGAAGTCAATTTAAAGTTCTTAGACAAGTTAATAGATGCAGGAATTAAGGTAAGCGGTTGGAGCGATCAAGGATTAGTTGAATTTATAGAATTATCTAAAAAGGATCATAAGTTTTTTGTAGGAACACAACCACATCCAGAATTTACAAGTAGACCGTTAAGTCCTAACCCCTTATATATCGGCTTAATGAAGGCTGCTATTTCATAAAGTGTAATTTGTTTTGTATATTAATGGATAACACCTATAAGATCTACTAAAAATATAAATAATAAGTTAATAATTATTGGTTTGGGAGAAAATATGATATTAAGTGATAGAGATATTAAGATTCTTTTAAAATCTGGAGAACTGATAATAGATCCTTTAAGTGATGATACTATAAGAGAGAATGGAGTTGATTTAAAGCTTGGAAGAGAATTTTGTGCTTTTAAAAAAACAAATGTTGTTTTAGATCCTAATAAACCTGGAAATGCTAATGAATTCTATGAATGCAGTTCCGCTGACAGCTTTATAATAGAATCTCATAGGCATTATTTGCTCCACACACTTGAATACATTAAATTACCTTCTTACTTAGCTGGTTTAGTTAATTTAAGAAGTACATGGGCGAGAACAGGTATTTATATCCCTAGCACAGTTACAGATGCCGGATTTGAAGGACAGCTAACTATAGAAGTTATAGGCAGCGAGTTTCCTGTGAAGCTTTATGCAGGAGAGAGGTTTCTTCATTTAGTATTGGTTAAAATGGAAACACCTTCGGAAAGGCCTTATGAAGGTAATTATAAGGGGCAAAAGGGGGTTAGACTACCAAAATTTTTTAATGGAAAATAAAATTTATAAAAACTAAATAACAAACTTTGCCTTTTAAGCGGTTTAAATTTAAAATGTGTTAAAGATTGTGACGTTTAACGTTTTCATCTGGTTAACCTTTAAAGGATGAAAACCGTATCTATTCTTACTCTTCAATTTCATAGATTGCTGACATTTTTCCCGCCCTAAAGGGCGAGGCTTTCGGTTGTAACCCACTAACCTCAGGGAACTTTCAGGCGTGAGAGATTAGACCTTATATGTTAATGCAAAAATTTATTACAATTTAAGTTTTATAAATTAATAGCAAATAGCCATTGAGAGTGAAAGATTTGAAAAAATACTATATTGAAACATTTGGCTGTGCTCTTTCAGAATTCGACAGCTCAATCATGGATTCAATATTAGCTGAAAGCAATTTTAAAAAGGTATCAGACATAAATGAAGCCGATATCATAATAGTTAATACATGTGCCGTTAGATTAGATACAGAAGCTAAAATATTGAAAAGGCTTAAGGAAATCAAGAAAAACTATAGCAATTCAAAATTAATAGTTTCTGGCTGTTTAGCCAAAACTAGACCTTCTCTAATTAATAGAGTTGTCGAAAATGCAAGTCTTATGTCTCCTCAAAATGTAACCAGAATACTAGAAGTTGTTAATAATGAAGGTAAAGTTGTATTAATTGATGGTGAAAGGAATACTGAACTTATACCAACGCCTCCTATAGAAGGCAGTGTTGCGACAATTATGATAGAAGAAGGGTGCGTCGATAATTGTAGTTTTTGTATTACAAAATTAGCCAGGAAAACCTTAAGATCATATAAGCCAAGAACTATTATAGAAGTCTTGGAAAAGCTAGTAAGAAAGGGTGTTAAAGAAATTAGACTAA
Source organism: Caldisphaera sp. (assembly GCF_046536515.1). Classification (GTDB taxonomy): domain Archaea; phylum Thermoproteota; class Thermoprotei_A; order Sulfolobales; family Acidilobaceae; genus Caldisphaera. The sequence goes on from NZ_JAWDMQ010000015.1 coordinate 28,515, forward strand.
CAGGCCAAGATATAGCTGCTTACGGGTTAGATTTTAATCCCAAATTTAGACTTGATGATTTAATCAATACTATTTTAGATAAGTTAAAAGGTGATTATAGAATTAGAATAGGTATGATGACGCCTGACAAATCAATAGAAATCATTGATAATCTACTAGGTTTCTATGAAGATGAGAGGATATTCAAATTTTTCCATATACCAGTTCAATCAGGAGATGATGAAGTTCTAAAAATAATGAATAGAAACTATACTATAAAAGAATATAAGCAATTACATAATAAAATTAAGTCTAAATACCCAAATTCACTCTTTGCTACAGATATAATAGTTGGGCATCCTGGTGAAGATGAAAACGCATTTCAAAATACGGTTAAACTTGTTAAAGATTTACGATTTGAAAGAGTTTACTTAGCCCAATATAGTATAAGACCAAGAACTAAAGCAGCATATATGGAACAGGTTCCCGAGCCAATAAAAAAAGAAAGAAGCTTAGTTTTAAATGAAGTAATTAAACAAATAGACCTAGATATTTATAAGAGTTATATTGGTAATGAATTTGAGGCATTGGTCACGTCCCACGGGTTTAAGAAAAACTATGTTATGGCAAGATTAGATAATTACTTCCCTATTGCAATTAAGGGAAGCAATGATTTAATTGGTAAGAGAGTGAATGTAAAAATAACTAACGCTACATATTTTGATCTTAGAGGGGAAATAATAGATAGAAAGTATGAGAAACCTTTTCTAACAATTAATACATCAGGTAATCAGTGAACAAACCTTTCCTTATAGAGGGCATCCTCAAATCGCGATGGGCATTTACTGTTTCTTAAAGAAACCTCGATCTTCTTAAAGCTGAGGTTCCATCAAAGCAACTGTTTTGTAGTGTGGAAGATACGTTACGGAGGGTTTACAAATGAAAGCCTCGCCTTTTAAGGCGGGGATGGATAGAAAAGCTTATAATGGCTATTTCCTTATTAGTTATCTTGTATAAGAAACAATACTATGCAACATGCCCAAATTGCATGAGAAAAGTCAATATAGTTAAATACAAGGTTGAGTAACTATGTCTATGGGCAATGAGGGTTTACTAACCTTAACAGTTAATGTAAAGGTTAGCCCTGAGCCCGATTCATATAAAAAACTAGTAGATTTAATGAAGCAATATAGGGAAGCCCTCAACTATTCTATAAAAGTTATAATAGAGAATAAAGCAATAAGCCTTGGAAAAGCCCATAGACTTTTATACAAAGTTCTTAAGGAGAGCTTTAGCTTGCCCTCTAAAATTGCT
>NZ_JAWDMQ010000016.1:0-28938 GCF_046536515.1 Caldisphaera sp.
CTAAAAGAGATGATGAAAATTGGTTAAAGCATACTGTAGTAATAAGAGATGGAGCAGATGATCTCAGATTTATATATTGGCATGTTACAATTAATACATGGAAACCTGTAGAAAGGAAATACTAATCGATACTCAGTGAAATATTCCGTCCGTGAGGACGGAATATTTTGTGAAAGATGAAAATTTTAATTAAATTTAATATTTTTATATTAATCTGAGATATCTATTATATATTAAATTTATATTAGATTTTAAATAAACATATACATTTTTAAGATGTTATTATAAAATAATATGATTATATATAAAAAGTCCTTTTATTATACTATACAAGGTGCTATGAATTGAGCGACGAAGTCGATATTTCAGTAATGATAGGAGGACCACAAGGAGGTGGAATAGAGTCCTCAGGCCAAATGCTGGTAAGAACTTTCATGATAAAGGGTTATGATGTTTTTGGTATTAGGGAGTATCATAGCAACATTATGGGGGCTCATAGTTATTATAATGTTAGATTTAAAAAAAATAGACCTAAAAGTGTTAAGTTACCTGTTGACAGCTTAATTGCTTTAGATGCAGAAACTATATTTACGCATTATAATGAAGTTTCACCGAAAAGTTTTGTGGTTTACGATATAGATATATTAAATACCCCTATGGAAAGGATTTCTCCCATGGAACCTGAAGTCAAGGAAAGAGTTGGGGACGAACTTAAAAAATTAGGAGTTGAACCGGTAGCATCAGAAGTAATAAAGTATCTTTCTAACAATGGAATAAAAACAGTTGGATTACCACTTAAAAACCTTTTGAAAACAACAGCTGAAAAGCTAAAAACAAATGTTGTTTCAGTAGCAAAAACTGTTAATACAATGAGTATAACAGCTTCAGCTGCGTTATTAGGAATTGATGTAGAAACCATAGAAAAATCTATTAATTATTACTTTTATGGCAAAAAATCTGTAATAGATTCTAATGTAATGGCTGCAAAAGTTGCATATGATTATGTAAAGGAAAACTTCGGTATAGGTAATCCCATAGAAGATGGGCCAAATAAAAATAAGAGCAGAATGGTTGCAACTGGAAACGATATAGTAGCCATGGGAAAGCTCGCAGGTGGACTTACTTTAGAAACGTACTATCCGATCACTCCTTCTCAAGATGAAGCTTTCTACTTAGGAGAACATAGGTACTTTAGACTAGATGAATGGGCTTCAAAAGAATTAGGAGTTGAAAAACTTGGAGTTCTTGTATTTCAAGCTGAAGACGAGCTAGGAGCACTAAATATGGCTATTGGTGGCGCTTTAGCAGGAGCTAGAACTGCAACAACAACAAGCGGTCCTGGATTATCATTAATGAATGAAGCTATTAGTTTTTCAGTCATGGCTGAAGTACCTGTAGTAATAACTGTATGGATGAGGGCAGGACCAAGTACTGGAGAAGCAACTAGACAAGGACAACAAGATTTGCTACATTCAGTATTTGCTGGGCATGGAGATACACCAAAAATTGTTATAGCAAGCGGAGATCATATAGAAGCATATTATGACGCTATGAGATCATTAAATTGGGCTGAAAAATATCAAACACCAGTTATTCACTTAGTAGACAAATACATCGCTTCAAGTATGATGAGTTTTGATAAAGAAGATGTAGATCCTCAATTAGTACCAATTGATAGAGGAAAGTACGATACTGAAACAAAGAACGAAGATTACAAAAGATATGAACTTACAGAAGATTATATAAGTCCAAGATCCCCATTAGGAAAAAGACTTATGTGGGTAAGCAGTTTAACTCATAACGAATATGGTATGGTTACAGAAGATCCTATTACCAGAGAAAAAATGCTATTGAAATTATCTAAAAAGATAGAAAATGCAGGAAAAGAAATACCATTAAGCGAAAAAGTGTCATTATATGGAGATCAGGACGCTAAAATAACATTAGTTTCATGGGGGTCAGCAAAAGGACCAATATTAGATGCCATGGACCTTCTTAGAAAAGATGGAATTAAGACAAAATTCCTACACATAAGAATGATGTCACCCTTCCCATCAGATTATGTTTCAAACGTTTTAAATTCATCAGAGCTTGTGATTGACGTAGAAGCTAACGCTCTTTCACAACTCGCATTATTAGTTAGAATGCATACAGGTTATGATATTAAGAAGAAAATAATTAAACTAACTGGTAGAACTATTATGGAACATGAAGCATACAATGCGCTAAAAACTGTAATTCAAAACAATCAAGATTTGGTGGTGATAAGAGATGGTGCGTAACTGGTCAGATTATAAGACTGATTCCTGGGTACAGTGGTGCCCTGCGTGCGGTAACTTCGGTATATTGTTAGCAGTTCAAAAGGCTTTAGCAGAATTAGATTTACCGCCTGAAAAAACCTCTATTGTTTCTGGAATAGGTTGCTCCAGCAGAATACCTTATTATGTCAAGACATCGAACATACATACATTACATGGAAGACCTATACCTGTGGCAGAAGGTATAAAGTTAGCTAACCCAGAACAAACAGTAATAGTAGCAAGTGGAGATGGAGATCTATTAGGAATAGGAGCTGGCCATTTTGTTGCTTTAGGAAGAAGAAACATGCAGCTCACAATATTATTACATGATAATGCTGTATATGGTTTAACAAAAGGTCAAGCAGCACCGACTCTTCCTTTGTGGTTAAAAACTAAAGCACTAGATGCGCCTAACATACAGTCACAAATTAATCCACTTTTACTGGCATTTGCTAGTGGATATACATTCATCGCAAGATCATATGCCTATCACGTAGATCAATTAAAAGAGTTAATTAAATTAGCAATAAATCATAAAGGAACCGCTCTAATCGATATATTACAACCTTGTCCAACATACAATGATATAATGTCAAAAGAATGGTATGAAAAAAGAATATATTATTTAAATTCAGCTGATCCTTCGTGGGATCCTAATATTTCATCACAAGAAGACTTTGATATGAAAGCGCCCAAGATATTAGATAAAATGACAGAGTGGGGAGAGAAGATACCTTTAGGGATATTCTATAGAAACTTATCAATAGAACCGCTTGACACTAGAATAGAGAAAATATTACCAGGATATTTACAATACCCACCAGCCAAAAGACCAATAGATATAAAATCAAAACCAATAGTTCATCCATTCACAGAATTTAAAGATAGAATTGTACAAACATAACGTGAATATTATGAGCTATTTCATTAACATAATTAATTTAGATACCGGAGAAATAATGATATCAATAGCAGACAAAGATTTAATAGGCAAAAAATTTGAAGATGGAAGAATTGTCATAGACGTTTCTCCAAATTTTTATGGTAGCAAGTTAATTGATGATGAAGAAGCACTAATTTATTTAAAATCTGCCGATATCCTCATTTTAACTGGTAACAATATAGTGAATAAGGCAATAAAAGAGGGTCTTGTTAATCCTGATTCTGTTTTAGAAATAAAAGGACTAAAACATGTACAAGTATTTAAGTTTTCTTATTGACTTATTAATTTTTTATTTTGATTATATAATATAGCTTTTATATGTTTTGGTTTTTATTTCTCTCCCGTATAACTAAACAACGGTGAGCATAATGGGAGATATAGTTGTGCTAATAAAACCAGCGTTAAATCCGGAAATGATAAGGTCTATGCCAGATGGGGGAGTTGACTTTGATAACATACCATTAAAGCTTTCAGATATAGATAGAAATGCTATTGAGGAAGCAAACAGACTTAAAGAAATACTAAAAGGAAAAATTTATTCTATTACAATAACTACATGGGGGCCAATTAGCAAAAGAGATAAAGATATAAAAATGGCTATACAAGAAGGACTAGCTAAGGGAGTTGATGAAGCAATACTATTAGAAGACGATTCAATAACACCAGGAGATCAAGTTACTACTGCATCAGCTATTGTTTCCATTTTAAACAAATTTAACATAAAACCTGATTTGATATTAGCAGGTGAAGCTACAATTGATGGCTTTTCCGGTCAGGTGGCCGGGAGGGTTGCTACAAAGCTTAATTTACCCTATATTAGCTTTGCTAGAAAAATAGAAATTAATGGAAATAAAGCAGTGATTGAAAGAGATTTAGAGGATTACGTTGAAGTTGTAGAGTCTACACTTCCTGCAGTAATAAGTGTGACTAGAGAAATTAACTCACCAAAACCACCAACATTAATACAAATAAGAATGGCATCAAAGAAGCCTCAGCAAACAGTAAAACTTTCCGATCTAACTGGTGTATCAACTCCGAAGAAAAAATTGGTTGAAGCTAAGGTACTAGCAGTAAAAAGAAAACAAACTATGATAGAAGGTAAATCATTAGAAGAGGTTGCTGATAAGTTAATAGAAATCTTAGAACAAGAGGGAGTATTAAAACATTGAGGTGATTATTATGGTGGATGTTATTGTTGTTGTGCAAAAGGAATCTGATGCATCTGAACTCCTAACTCTAGCTAAAAAAGTAGGGGAACCGATAGCTTTAACTTATGGAACTAATGAAGTTGAGAAACTTGTTAAATACTTTAATAAAGTTTATAAAATAAAGGAAGATGACCCTGAAAGTATTTTTAATGCTCTAAAGAATTTATATGATAAATTTAATCCCAAGCTAATAATAGGAATGAGTAGCAAAAACCTTAAAGATGCATTTTCAAGGCTTGCAGGAATCTATGACCTACCATTTGCAACAGATATATTTGATTTTAATGTTTCTAATCTAAAAGCTACATATAAAAGAAGTTTTCTAAGTGGTAGGGCTGTTGAAAGCGAAGAAGCTCCAATGCCACTCCTACTTTTAACTTTACCAAGAAGAACTCCAAAATCTGAAGGAAATGCGAATGGGAGCATTGAAGAATTACATGTAGAAAAGAAATCACAAATCGTAATTAAAGAAAGAAAAGAGAAAGTTAAAGGAGGAGTAAACCTAGAAACGGCTGAATTCATTGTAAGTGTTGGGAGAGGATTCAAAAACAAAGATGACCTAAAACTTGCATTTGAGTTAGCTGACCTAGTTGGAGCACAAATAGGTTGTTCTAGGCCTATAGCAGCTGATCTAAAATGGCTAACAGAAGATCATTGGGTAGGCTTAAGCGGGAAAAAGGTTGCTCCGAAAGTTTACCTTATGTTTGGAATAAGCGGGGCTCCTCAACATTTAGCTGGTATTACTGATGCAAAAACAGTCATTGCCATTAATAACGATAAAACTGCACCAATATTTAAAAATGCAGATTATGGAATTGTTGCAGACCTCTATCAATTTATACCCATATTAGTTAAGAAACTAAAAGAGAAGCATTAGAATTTTTAATAATTAAAATATTTTTAATATCTTTTTATTTAATTATTAAAAATACATATTCAAATTTAAGAGTACCTAAAATCAATTTTTATTTAGAAAAGGCGATAGAGATGCCCAGAAAAGAAATATACTTTATACTTGGAGGTCCACAGGGGGCAGGACTTGAAACGAGCTCTAGCGTTCTGACCAGTGCTTTTACTTCAGAAGGATATGGAGTTATATCTGATAGAGAATATTATTCAAACATAATGGGAAGGCATAGCTATATACATGCAACAGTATCATCTATAAGAATACCTAGAAGCCTAACATACCCAGTAGATATAGTTGGAGCTATGGATGCAGAGACTATATTTACTCATTTTAATGATATAAGCAAGAATGGATTTATTATATATGATTCAGGTACAGAAAATACAAAGATACAGCAAGTAATTAGCATGGAAAAAGAGGTTTATGAGAGGATAACTGAATTCTTCAATAAAAATAACATAAATCAAGATATAAAGAGCCTTATAAGTTATGTGGAGAAAAATTCTAAAATAATACCAATAAAGCTAGACTACAGAGGTATCTTAAATACACTGAAGGATAAATTCTCAATCAGTTCTGTAGAAGCTCAAAAATATAAAAGCAGCATATTAATTGGTGCTGTAGCTGGTTTAACTGACATTGATTCGCAATCAATAGCCATAGGTATTGAACAAAGATTTAAAGGAAAACAGAAAATAATAGATGCTAATAAATATATAGCAGATCTTGTAAAAGAAACTGTGGAAAAGGAATTTGGTGCTGAACTAAAATTAGATCATTCTTCAATAAATATGGATGAATTTATAGTATCAAGTGGAAACGATATAGTTGGAATGGGTAAAATCGTAGGAGGGGTTAGATATCAATCTTATTACCCAATAACTCCAGCAGCTGATGAATCTGTATTTTTAGAAGCACATCAAGCAATTAGTGTTAATGGAAAATCCATATCATCTATTGCAGTATTCCAGACAGAAGATGAGATAGCAGCAATTACTTCCGCTATAGGTTCAGCTTTAACAGGAGCTAGAAGTGCAACTGCAACAAGTGGTCCAGGCTATAGCCTGATGGTAGAAGGATTAGGCTGGGCCGGACATAATGAGGTTCCATTAGTCATAACATATTACCAAAGAGGGGGACCAAGTACAGGCCTTCCAACTAGAGGAAGCCAAAGCGATCTTCTATTTTCACTTTATTCAAGCCATGGAGAGTTTCCAAGAATAGTATTAGCAAGCGGAGATAACATGGAAGCTTTTTATGATTCTATAGATGCATTTAACTTTGCAGAAAAATATCAATTACCAGTAATTCATCTTTTAGATAAATTCTTGGCAAATGTCATATCAACAACCCCATTGCCTGATTTTAATCAGATAAAGATAGATAGAGGAAAGCTTACATTCAATCCAAAATCTAAGGGGGCTTATAAAAGATATGACATCTCTTCACCAATAAATGATAGACCAGCACTTGGAAGCGGAGTTGTTATGTGGCATACAGGAGATGAGCATAACGAATACGGTCATATAAGCGAAGATCCTTTTAATAGAAGGGCAATGTATGAAAAAAGAATGAAGAAACTAGAAATTGCTGATAAAGAAATCCCAATAGAAAAAAGAGCTATTTTTTATGGAGACGAGAATGCTGATTTCTTATTAGTAGGTTGGGGATTTGTTAAAGGAGTAGCCTTAGACGCAATAGAAGAATTAAAAGCTCAAGGTTTAAACGGTGCATATCTTCATTTGAAAATGTTCATACCCTTCCCATCAAAATATGTTAAAGGCATATTACAAAAATTTGACAATAGCAAAGTAATTGATGTTGAGCACAATATAATGGGGCAGGCTGCTCAAACTATAACAACAAATACAGGATACATAATTAACAAATTTATTTTGAAGTATACCGGGCGTCCCATTTATAGAATGGAGTTGATAAATGCAATAAAGAATATTTTAAATAATAAATCCGATAAGGAGGTGTTAACATATGGCGAGTGAAGCAAAGTATAAGACTGATATTTGGGTAGATTGGTGTCCTGCATGCGGTAACTTCGGTATATTGTTAGCAATGCAAAAGGCTTTAGCAGAATTAGATTTACCCTCAGATAAGATAGTCGACGTAAGTGGAATAGGTTGCAGTGGAAAGACATCTCACTTCTTATATGCCAATGGAGTACATGGATTGCATGGAAGAGGAATACCATTTGCTGAAGGTATTAAAATTTCAAATCCTGATTTGACAGTTATAGTAAATGCAGGAGATGGAGATCTATTAGGAATAGGAGCTGGCCATTTTGTTGCTTTAGGAAGAAGAAATTTGAACATAAAAGTATTTTTACATGACAACCAAGTCTACGGACTAACAAAGGGACAGGCCTCACCTACATTAAAGAAGGGTGAAAAGGTAAAAGCAATGCCCGTGCCAAACATGCAAGATTGGGTAAATCCTATTTCAATTGCCCTTGCTAGCGGGTTTACATTTGTAGCAAGAGGTTACGCTCTTTGGATAGATGATTTAAAAGAACTAATGAAGGCTGCCATTAAGCATAAAGGAGTTGCCTTATTGGATATATTACAACCTTGTCCAACATACAATGACTTATATACGCCAGATGTATATAAAGACAAACTCTACAAACTGGATTCTGATAAAACATGGGATCCTTTTGTCAAGGAGGGAACAAAAGAAGAAATTCAGGAAAAACTATCTAAAGCTTATGTTAAGTCTCAAGAATGGGGAGAAAAGATTCCTGTTGGAATCTTTTATGTTAATCCATTTGTCGAAACATTTGAAGATAGGCTATCAAAGCTAAACCCATTATATGCAGAAATTTCACCATCAAAGCAAAATATTGCAAAAGAGGATGGTTCTCCAATAATTGGAATTGATGATTTCAGGGAGGCATTTAACAATTACATAGTTAAAGTTAAAAACAGAAGATAAACTTTTATTTTTTCCATATTAATTTACTTTGGTGCAACTAAAATGAGCGGTACAATTAAGCTTTATTTCCATCCTACATGTGCAACAAGTCATGAACTTATAATAAATCTATATAAAAAAGGATATTTAAATAAAATTGAAATTTATAATTTAATAAAACCGTTAGAAAAAAGTTTTATTTGGAGTGTACCATGGCTAGTAGAAGATAATGAACCTATAGGTACTGATCCTATATCTGATGATGAAGTAATTAATATAATAGAAAACAAAAATGTATATATAGAAAACCCAGAAGAATCATTTATGATGAGTATACTGCATAGCTCCTACGCATCCTCTATTGCTATTTTACATAAGGATCTATCATTTCTTATAAACGATTCTTTAATAAAAGCATCAATAAGATATGGTTTTTCTGGTGTTGATATAAGTAATTTAAAAGCTGCCATAAGTAAAAATAAGGATAGGCTATTTGAAGAATACAGAGATAAAATTAGAAGAGCGCTTTCTGTAAGCTTCGTGAGAGAGCTTTACTGGTCAAAATCAGGAAACATCAACTCAGACGATATAATTAAGTTTTCAGATCCAACAGTTGTAGGTTTATGGCTACTATCTAAAGGAAGTATTGGAAGAATAGGTTTACCAAAGAAACCCTTTGTATTTGATGATATAGATGTAAAAGAAATATCTGAATTTGTTGCTAAAAGAGGTAAGGGATTATTAGAAAAAATAAAAGAAGAACAAGAAAATATATATAATGACAAATTATATTGGGAAATTATAGAAAAAATCTAAAAATAATTTTTTAAGGCAAACCTTTTGAAAATTTTAAGCCTATAGAATTGAGATCATTGATAACTTCATCGATAACACTTGGATCTGGGGTTTCCACTAAAACTTCAATTAAAGCCGTTCCAGGATCAATTAAAGGTGTAATCCTATCATGCCTAATATCTATTACATTCAGTTTAGCAGCAGCAAGTTTTTCTAATACCTTATCTAGCCAACCTGGATAATCAGGTATTATACCGGTTAATTTTATTATCCTAGCGCTTTTAGCTAGTTCATAGTTTAAAATATTAGATATCCTTGTTATATCAACATTCCCACCACTTATTAAAACAACAACGTTTTTATTTTCAACATCAATTTTGTTTTCCAACACAGCAGCAAGGGATGCCGCTCCTGCTCCTTCAGCAAGTGTCTTTGCTCTCTCTAATAATAAAAACATAGATCTTGCTACTTCAGAGTCATTCACTTTAACTATATCATCAACATATTCTTTTATGAATTCGAAGGTATATTTTCCAGAACCTTTAACTATAAGCCCATCCATTAGCCCAGGGGGAGCTTCTTTAATATTAATTGGTTTTCCTTCTTTCAAACCTCTGGAATATTTTGCAACATAGCTTGGTTCAACGCCTATAACCTTAACTTTATTACCAAGCTTTTTCTTTAATACTATAGCATTTCCAGATATTAACCCTCCTCCTCCTATTGGTATAACTACAATATCTGGTTTCACGGACATTTGTTGAAGTATTTCATGAGATATCGTGCCTTGACCTGCTATAATTTTGAGATCATCATATGCATGAATTAAATTATAGCCTTTTTCTTTACTTAATTCAACTGCCTTATACATTGCATCATCAAAACTTTTTCCATATAAAATTACTTCAGCACCATATCCTTTAGTTGCATTTATTTTAGCTATTGGCGCTGTTTCCGGCATTACAATGACTGATTTAGTATTTTGCAATGTTGCTGCTAATGCAACGCCTTGAGCATGATTTCCAGCGCTTGCAGCAATAACTCCTCTAAACTTTTCATCTCCTAAAGACCATATCTTATAGTAGGCACCTCTTATTTTAAAAGACCCAGTTTTTTGCAAATTTTCCAATTTTAAAAATATCTTACCCTTCGATAATTCTGAAAACGTTCTACTATAATCTAAAGGTGTTATATGAATTACATCTCTTAATACTGTTAAAGCATTTATTGAGTCCTGATATACTTGCTCTGAAACATCCATAAATTTCACCCACTTTTGTATTCAATTTTTAAATATTTAACGTTATTATAAAATATAAAGTGGAATTACAGTTTCTTTTATTATAATTACACTATCGCTTATTCTGCTAAAAATATGATTTTTTTAAGCTATTGATACAAAAATTAGACTCCTATATTTTTTTAAAATTTTAAGAAACATTTCAACATCTAATTCTTCAATACCATCAAAACTATATTGGCCTGTTAATAAAATTTCAACAAACCTTTTCTGCCATATATCCCCTAAAACATTATACCAAGATCTTCCTTCTGTATCTTTATTATATCTAAAAAGCAATGGAAGTTTAATAAATTTCCAAAAATATTGAGGAACCAATTGAAGAATCTCTTTAATCTCCTCATTATCAAATTCATGATACTCATTATCAGCCAATAAAACACTAGCTTTGCCATTAAAAACTTCGTTTAGGCTTATTTCTTCTTTTGGCCACAATTTTTGAGATTCATTTATATTTTCCATAATCTTTTTTTGAATATTTTTGATATATTTATCATCGTTTTCCAAAGCTAAAATTACACCCTATGATAAATACCATATATCATTGCATGGTCTTTATCAAACGGGTCTAAATGAATTATATCTTTTATTTCAAATCCACCTTTTTCTAGCTCTTCAGTTTCCATTTTATATATCTCTGTGGGTTCTTTTGTTACATCGATACTCCTTGCTTTAATAGCTAAAAGGAGATACCCTCCATCGCTTAAGAAAAACTTTGCATTTCTCACCACTATTTGCGCTTGTTCTGGCTGTGCCACATCAGCATATAATCCATTTACTGTTTCTATCATGTGACGATAATTTTCTGGGAATCTCGCATCTGCAAGTATGGGAAATATATTCTTTCTATCATTAACTATCAAAAGGAGATCTCTTATAACTCTTGGAGAGAATTCTATACCAAATATAATTCCATTACTTCCAATTATATCGCTCATATGACTAGCTGTTGTACCACTAGCTATACCCAAATACAAAATTTTATCTTTTTCTTTAACTGGTAATTCCTCTAAGCCCTTAAGAAGAGCTGCTGCTAACTTACTTCTATAAGCATTCCATTCTCTATATTCCTCACCATTGTATTGATAGAGTTTCTCTCCATAAACTCTTTGACCTTTTACTAGATTTTTTGTTGCTAACTTGTATGTTCCGTCTTCTTGCTCTACAATATATACATTTTTCCAGTTTTCATGTTCTTTAATTTCCATTTATATCACCTCCAATTTTTTCTATGTTTAAATTTAGATTGTTTACCTTTATTAGAAGATTTTTGGAAAGATTGCTTTGGTGCTTCTTTCTTTTTTGGAGGATTCGCGTATATTTTCTTAATTTCTTCTATCCTTTTTTCAAGCTCTTCCTTAAGCTTATCTCCAATAAACCTCCCACTAAACGCATCAACTTTAGCTGCTATTGCTATTTTAGCTGCCAATGCTCTTGCTATTTTCCCCCTTTGCCATTTAGGACTTTTGTATATTTCTGGATATTGAAATATAATTCCATGCTTAGGAGGTCTTCCTCCAGTTTTTAAAGCTCTAAACAATGCTTTTTCTGCACCTAATACCTGAATAGTGCTTGCAGGCATTGTAGCTAGCCTTTCTAGACCTCCTGCTATACTTATTAATCTAGCACCTAACAAAGGACCAACTAGCTCTGTTACATTAGGGGCTACTTCCTTCATAACGCTTGTTGCGTAAGAATCTAAATCTTTTCTTAAATTATACATTTGGTTAGTTATTTTTGCAAGTGTTAGCATTGCTTCAAGATCTTTATCTGAAACATCGGCTCCTAAGCTTTTCTTTGCTGATTCTTCAATCTTTTTACTTTTATTTTCGCTTACACCTAATTCCATAAGCCTGTCTTTCGTAAAATTATTCCTGGAACCTAACTCTGAAACTAACATAGCATATAATTCGTGATCTTCAATTAAATCATTCAATTCTGGAAAATGTACGCTATACCATTCTCTAAGCCTAGTTGCGTAAAGATTTACACTTTTATCTAAATCATCTATGGCTCTTATTGCCTGAGCAACCAATAGGTCACGCTTTTGGGCAGCACCCCTCAGCATTCTTCTTGTAAATTCATAAATTATATTGAAGTACCATCCATAAAATTCATTTTCATCTTTTGCAAATTCATAATTAACAGCCTTTTTACCTAAATCCTTCCTAAAAGTAATACTTACCGAATTTGCAGGATCTAAAACGGCCTTTAATCCTTTTTGATTAATCACTTTAGCCTCTGCTTCAGACTCAACAACTACCTCATCAGGATTTTTTTCTTTTATTTTATCGAATAATTTTAAGAAAGCTTCAGAAACTTCATTCTTATATACTTTAGTAATCTGATCTATAGCTTCGTCATATTTTTTTGATAGAAGTTCGTATATAATAACATCTCCTTTATCATCTAATGCATAACTACCATTAATTGTATCGACGATGTAAATTCTCAACTCTTCATACCCCTTCTTACTTCACTGTTATTGATTATTTGTTCATCCTAATAAATTCATGACTAACAACTTTCTTTAATTTTTAATTTAAAGTTAATACACTTAAAGCTTTTAAATTTTTTTATAAACATTAAACTGGGTGAAAAAATGCCTACACACGGATCGATGACAAAAGCTGGTAAAGTAAGAAAGGCAACTCCAAAGATAGAGCCTAAAGGAAAGAAAAATTTATCTCCTAGAGTTAAAAATAGAAAAGAATACATTAAAAGAGTAGAGAAAGCCGAAAAGGCAAGAAGCTAAATTAATCTTATTTTTGGTGCTTAAATTGAAGAAAAACGAGTTTTATTATGGTTACTATGGACTAGTTGCAGATAAACTTAGATCTGTTAATGCAATACCAGGAGACTTGATATCAATAGATGATAAGGAGTCCCACTATAAAGGTACCCTTATGCCTAGAAATGAGTTTTCTAGAGAAGATATAATAGTAATAAAATTAGATAATGGATATAATATAGGAGTAAAAATAAAAGATGAAACTGAGATTAAAATTTTGGAAAAAGGTCGTTTGACTACTCATCCAGGAGAGCCTGTTAAGCTGATAGAAAAGGAAATAACTCCTCCTGAAGGCAAAAGGGTACTAATATTGGGAACGGGCGGAACAATAGCTAGCAGAGTTGATTATGAAACGGGGGCAGTTAAACCTTATTTGAATCCTAATGAATTAATAGCTGCTGTTCCGGAGGTCTTAAACTATACTAGCATTGACGCTGAAGAAATTCTATCAATATTCAGCGAGGACATGAATCCAAAATATTGGGAAACAATAACTTATAACATTTTTAAAAAGTTTGATGAATATGATGGAATAGTAGTAGCTCATGGTACAGATACTATGGCATATACTGCATCTGCTGTAGCTTTTACTTTTCATAAAGGTCTTAGAGGTCCCGTAGTTTTTACAGGGTCTCAAAGAAGTAGCGATAGACCAAGTAGTGATTCTTCATTTAATATTATATCGTCTGCAATCGTTGCATCTAGGGCTCCCTTTGGAGAAGTTAGCGTAGTTATGCATGGAGAAACTTCTGACTCCTATGCCTTAGCACATAGGGCTACCAAGGTAAGAAAAATGCATACAAGCAGAAGAGATGCTTTTCAATCCATAAATGACATCCCGTTGGCAAGAATTTATCCATTCGATGGTAGATTAGAGATCATAAATAAAAATTATAAGGAAAAGAGCGATTTCAATTTTCCTGAATTTGGATTCGATGAAAAAGTTGCTCTATTAAAATATTATCCTGGTATGAATAGTGATATAATTGACTTTTTAATAGATAATAGATATCATGGCATAGTTATAGAAGGAACAGGTTTCGGACATATAAGCAATAGGTTAATTGATTCTATAGAGAGAGCTTATGAATCTGATATTCCTGTTGTTATTACAAGCCAAACGATATTCGGAAGAGTTAATTTAAGTGTATACAGCACAGGAAGAAAAATGCTGCAGGCTGGAGTAATACCTGGAGAAGATATGTTAGCCGAAACTGCTTATGTAAAACTTTCTTGGGTTCTATCTAGAACAAGAGATAAAAATGAAGTTAGAAAACTAATGCTTACTAATTTAGCAGGAGAAATTAATCCGAGGCATGAATTAAAAATATATCCAAGGTGGTATCATGGATGAAATAAATATAGACTATAGCAAACTAGGATTAAAAGTCGGTTTAGAAATACACCAGCAATTAAATACTAAAAATAAATTATTTTGTAATTGTCCTACAGAATTAACGGACGAACCAGGAGAGGAGTTTTCAAGGAAGTTAAGACCTACAAGAAGTGAAACTGGGGAAGTTGATATTGCTGCATTATTTGAATGGAGGAAAAATAAGACATATAAATATGAAGCTCCACATAATCATTATTGCCTAGTTGAATCTGATGAAGAACCACCTCATGAGATTAACAAGGAAGCAATCGTAATTGCATCCTCAGTAGCGCTTGCATTGAATTCTGACTTAGTTGGAGAAGTCCATACTATGAGAAAAATAGTAATAGATGGAAGCAACACTTCAGGATTTCAAAGAACAGCTATAGTTGCATTAAATGGCTTCATAGGTGTGAAAGGAAAAAGATATGGAATAGAAACTATAGCTGTGGAAGAGGATGCCGCAAGAAAAATAAAAGAAACTGGGTCTATAATAACGTATAGATTGGATAGATTAGGGATACCTTTAATAGAAATATCGACTTCTCCAGATATTCATGATCCTCAAGAAGCTAAGGAAGTAGCCTTAGCTATAGGTAGACTTTTGAGACTTACCGGAAAAGTAAAAAGAGGGTTAGGAACAATCAGACAAGATTTAAACGTAAGTATTATAGGTGGTGCAAAGACTGAAATAAAAGGTGTGCAAAAATTAGATCTAATAGAAAAAATAATCAGCTATGAGGCTCTTAGGCAACTAAACCTTTTGAAATTAAAAGATGAACTAAATAAAAGAGGTTTAATCAAAGATAATTTTGATAACATACATGCTATAGACTTAACAAATATCTTTACTAATACGAAAAGCAAAATAATAAAGAACAAAATTGAAAATGGCGGAAAGGTCTTAGGAATAAAGTTGGAAAAAATGAAAGGTCTTATTGGATTTGAACTTATGCCAAATAGAAGGTTTGGAACTGAGCTAGCAGATTATGCTAGGTTCTATGCTGGAATAGAAGGTTTATTCCATAGCGACGAATTGCCAAACTATGGTATAACTGAACAAGAAGTTGAAAAAGCGTATAATTTATTACAAGCTGATCGTGAATCAGATGCATTTATAATAATAGCTGATGAAGAGGAAAAGTGCAAAAAAGCGATTAGCACAATAATAGATAGAGTTAAATTAGCATTCGATGGAGTACCCGAAGAAACTAGGGGAGCAAATGAAGACGGAACAACAAAATATTTGAGACCAAGACCTGGAAAAGAAAGGATGTACCCTGAAACAGATATAAAACCTCTTTACATTAATTATGACATAATAAAAGAAGCTGAGAAACTTAAACCTGAGCCAGTGGAGAAAAAGTTAAAAATATTTATAGAAAAATATAACTTTAGTCAAGAACTTGCAGATAAAGTAATTAACGATATAAACCTTGGCTTTATAGAAGAATTAATTAACAAATATGGTAATAGAGTACAGCCATCTTTTATTGCCTCATTATTTGTAAGTATATTCAAAGGCCTTAAATCAAAAGGAATTGATGTTGATTCACTGGATGAAAGCAAGATAGAAGACATAGTAAAATTATTAGCTGAAGGAAAAATTGCTAAAGAGGCCATTGAAGAAATTATTGAAAAAGCAACGAATCAGGTAGATAAAAGTATTGATGATATAGTTAATGAAATGGGAATAAAAACAATCAGTATTGATGAAGCTAAAGAAATTATTGATGATATAGTTAATTCTAACAAAGATCTAATATTAGCTAAAGGTGAGAGAGCCATGAGTATTTTAATGGGAAGAGCTATGGAAAAACTTAGAGGTAAAATTGACGGAAAAACAGTATCTGAATTGCTAAAATCTAGAATTGAAAATATTTTAAATAATTCAAGAAAATAATTATTAAAAGGAAAAACATATTTTAAACTCTGCTATTTATTTTACAATTAGAAGGGCCCGTAGCTCAGCTAGGATAGAGCGGCGGACCAGCATCTATGCTGGGTCGAGGCTCCAGACCCGTAGGTCGGGGGTTCGAGTCCCCTCGGGCCCACCACATTTTATAAGGGTGCTTAAGCATGGGTAGAATGTTCCCTAATAATCCGTTGGTTGGTGTTGGAACACTACTAATTAGAGATTCAAATATATTACTTATAAAAAGATTAAATAGTCCAGAAAAAGGAAAATGGGCTATTCCAGGAGGCCATGTTGAACTTGGGGAAAGAATATTAGATGCTGCAAAAAGAGAATTCCTTGAGGAAACAGGAATAAATACTGAACCATTAGGTGTAGTAAACGTTGATGAAATTATAACAAGAAATTCCCACGATAAAGTATTATTTCATTATATATTAGTAACGATTTTGATGAAGGATAATGGAGAAACACCGATTGCAGGAAGCGATGCTTTAGATGCTAAATTCTTTGATCTGAAGAGAGCTGAATCACTTGATAATATATCTATTACTACAAAGGGATTAATTACAAAAATCCTATCTGGTAAAATTAATTTAAATATGCCTATCCCAGTATTAACTTCTTCTCCATTTTGAAATTATCAGCAATGAAATTGTTTAGTTTATTAATTAAATCATTCTAAACAATAAGAATATATTTCTGCTGCATAATGAACAATTTTTCCTAATCCATATGAGTCTGCATAAACATAATAAGCATCTTTATCCAATGATAATAAACTATATGTATTGTTTGAATCATCTCTTAACATTACCAATTGTACTCCAATATTTGCTCCTTTATTTGAAATTTTAATTTCTCCGCTAATACCATTTAATAATAAAAATATACCTTTACTTTCTAATGATATAATAATTCCCTTTCTTATAATATAATCTTGATCAACATAAATTACTTTCTTCTTATTGTAACTAATTTTACAAGCGTCTACCCATTCAGAGCCAGAAATCTTATAATATTGTATAGGAGGCTGAGACTTGACAACTACCGAACCTATACCAAGAGTATATCTAACCTTTTTATTTAAGTCGATAACTACTATTGACGGCTGTGTTATTAAAAGGCCTTCATTATCTACAACCCATTTTATAAATTCTTTCATTTCATTATATTCTAACTTTATTATATTAGATATATCAACTGCATAATAATTGCTATCAATTCTTGGCATTATTTCTCCTAATATAACAACTATAGTAAAACATATTATATATTTAATAAAGTTAATTTATAATACATGATTGCTCAATTGGTTGAATTGATTAATATTTATAACTTGTAAAATTAATGTGAAAAAAGGAGAGGTTGAGGCTTACGGGTCTGCTAAGCTATAAAGGCTTTAAACTAATTTTGTCATTGACGTTAGCTTTAATAACATACGCAGTTGGAATAAGCTTAGCAATAGCTTTAAAGGGCCCATTATATGTATCAATAATCGCAGCATTAATTGTTGGCTTTATAACTTACAAATCATCTGATGCCGCATCTAAAGAGCTTATGTATTATATAAATAATTTATATCAAAAAATAAACGAAATAAATAACGAATATGACATTGAATTAACACAAGATGAAGAAGATAAAGAGCTTATAAGTAATGATGAAGAAAATCTATTTATGGTTCACAACTTAATAAAAAGTATTACAAAGGAGATTAACAAAGATGTGAAAGAAATTATTATAGAGATATACAAAGGAGATTTAGCCATGATTTATCCAGAAGTCAATATTCTAGACGAAGAGAATGATATAAGTAATGATCTTTCATATAATTATCCCCAGGAAGGTTCTACTGCAGATAATATAAATGGGAATTTAATTATAAGGATGAGATATGAAGATTTTGACAATTTATTATCCAGTCTCAAAAAGGGAGATGGAGAAATTGCCGTATTTTCAAGTTCAAATGAATTAAAATCTTTATATAATATAACTAAAATAATCACAAAAGCTATACTAGAAGAAGAATCAGATGAACTTGTTTCTTATATAACTTATAAGGCTATTATATCTTTGAAAAAGAAGGGAACAATAAATATTTCGGATAATATAATTGAAGAAATTCCATTCGAAAACAAAGAACTTAGAAAAAAGATTAAGGAACAAATTAAAGAAGAAAGCGGAGCACTCTATTAAGGTGCATTTAATGGTTTTTTGTTCTTCTGTACCATATCATATAACAGCAGTTTTTATCCCAAAAATAAATAAAGATCCTTTGACTTCAGGTTCTATAGGAGTTGGTATAAGTGTTGAGCCAAGACTAAAGCTATGCGTGGGTCCAGAGATAGTTTCTTCAGAAAATAATACTGAAGAAATTCCAACAACTGCTAAATATGTCTTTAACAAATTTAATATTAAAGAAAAATATCTCTTAAGCATGCCCCTACCTATAAAAATTGGTTATGCAAGCAGCGCCTCTTCTACAATTGCAACTGAACTAATTAGTTTCCTTTATGGAAAAATTAGCTATATAAAAGCTTTACAAGACGCGCATAAAATTGAAGTTGAAAATTCTACAGGTTTAGGTGATGTATTGGCAATTTCATGCGGAGTTGGTATTGTTTTAAGGAAAAAAGAAGGCGCTCCTGGAATTGGTGAAGTAGATTGTATTTCATTTCCAAAAGATGTTTCTATTGTTACAGTAGAATTTGGAACAATGAATACAAAAGATCTCTTAATGAACTACAACAAATCTATTCAAACAGAATCACAAAAGGTTTTAGATAAAATTATGGAAAATTTTTCATTTGAAACTTTCTCTTATGAAATAAAAAGATTTACAGATGATGTAGGGAAAATTAAATTAATTAATAAAGGAGAAGAAATAATAAAAACTCCAGGATTGATAAGTTATTACATAAAAAAGATGATGATAGTTATGTTAATAGAAAACGATAAAATAGATGATGCTATAAAATATCTTAGGGATAAAAACTTAAATTTAAGAATTTTAGATCCATCATCTCACGGACCGAAGGCATGGAGAATGTAAAC
The DNA here is from genome assembly GCF_046536515.1 of Caldisphaera sp. Taxonomy (GTDB): domain Archaea; phylum Thermoproteota; class Thermoprotei_A; order Sulfolobales; family Acidilobaceae; genus Caldisphaera. The sequence goes on from NZ_JAWDMQ010000016.1 coordinate 19,520, forward strand.
TACCCAGCCCTTAAGAACGAGGCTTTGGGATTTCCAGTTTCTTAAAGGAAAAGATTCATTACCTCTTTTTGGTTTTTACATACCAAGGACTTGTAGCTCTCGTTAAGGCTAGGCTATGTTTATGGCAGCATTTAGGGTCCCTGAACACATTATCCCCTACACTTTAATTTCAATAATTTTTATCCATAATCAAGCGTAAGGACTTAACCCTTAGCCACCTGCTATTTGTAGGTGAGTCATGAGACTACTTTAAGCCCAACAGCTCGGGACTCACATTTTTATATCACTCTCACCTTTTTGGGTACAGCCCACATAGACATGAAAGTTCATAAATTTATAGTTACAGCAAATATAGATTTCTATTAATTTGAAAAAGGATTAAACCTTACCTTTAACAAAGTGAACGACAAGTCTTCCCACTTCTAGGGGCAGGGTAAGGCTTAAAAACTGAATATTTAGCAAAAATTGAGACAACTGCTAATGGGTTATGCGTCACTGAAACATGAGTATGCATCTACCCCAACTAACAAGTGTAATATAGGAATCGTGTAGGGAAGCCCTAAATCAGGGCCAAAGTATATATTGCGTGTCCCTACACATTAAAAACATATCCCTGAGTCCCTTGGACCTAAGAGGAAAGGGCAACTCCTAGTGAGGGATAGGGGTAATTGGCTGAAGGCTCCCAGCCAGTGGTCTTCCGATGGATAAATGGATCGGGTGGGTAAAACCCGCTAGCTATGAAATGGTGAAGATGAAGGCGGTAAATCACAAACCTATGATCCGCCCGGAGGGAACCCTTGTCCTTCAGGGCAGGAAGCAGGTCAGTTAAGTAACATGGCCACATTACATAACGTCCTCAAGTTTTTTAATATCAGTAAATGTATTTAAACTAAATGTATTTAAACTTAACTTCCGGCCATAAAAAGCAGAGTATCTGGTGCATAAAGATGAACACGGATGAAATACCTAAAACTCACCCAAGATATCAATCCTTAGTTACAAGAGAGAAGCTAGTAGAGTTTTTCAATAAAGGTATTGTTGTGGCACACGGGCTTGTTGCTCAAGGTAGAGGAGAAGCCTTTGATTATATCTTAGGCGAAAAATCTCATGATTTTGCTTTAGAAGCGGAAAAAGTCAGTGTAGCATATTTGCTAATATCGAATTATCCAATAATTTCAGTAAATGGTAACTATGCTGCATTAGCGGGAGAAGAAATAGTAAAAATATCAAACAGCCTTAATATACCTATCGAAGTTAACCTATTTCATAGATCGGAAGATAGAATAAAGAAAATTGAAACCTATCTTAAAGATTTAGGCGCAAAACATGTATTAGGTAGTGAATGTAATAAAATAAAACTATCGAATCTAGAAGGACCAAGGGGTATGGTATGCGAAAACGGAATTTATAAAGCTGATTTCGTATTATTAGCCATAGAAGATGGTGATAGAACCCAGGCACTTAGAAATCTGGGCAAAAAAGTAGCAGCTATTGACTTAAATCCGTTTAGCAGAACAGCGCAATCAGCCCATATAACAATAGTAGACGAAGCTCAAAGAGCTACAAAAAATATGATAAAAATATCAGATGAATTTATGAAATTAAGTAAATGTGACCTATTAAAAATAACTGAAACCTATGATAACAAATCTATATTATCAAGAGCATTTAATAGAATGTTTATTAATCTAAAAGAAGCTTATGAAAAAGGCATTTTAATTAATTTTTAATTTTCTATTCCTTTTATATTCCTCACCTAAAACTTTCTCTGACATAGTGTTTACCCGTGGCGTAACTTTTCCTTGCTTTTAATTCCGCCACGGGCACCCCTCTTAAGGTATCATACACAGTCACCCTTAACTCATTAGGGCTAGTCGAGGGAAACACCACTACCCTCCCATCTACCTTTTTTGCCAAGTTAAGAGGAGCAATGGAATCCCTTTCCAACATCGCTTTACCACTCTCCAAATACCTAGCATTTACCTTGAATATTTTAATACCCCCACCCTCGTGAGCAGTGCCCGTCATCAGGTAGGGGTTAAAAACCTTAACGATCTTCTCCACCACTTGCCTCCTCTTCTTTAACTTCTCACCGTCAAAGGGATTAATGGAGGAAGTGTAAGCCTCAGACAATTCCTCAACGTCAATTGGTTGAGCCTTAAGTAACTCAGTAAACTTAATAACACTCCACTGGTGAATCCTATGCCTAAGCCTGGCATTTTTATCACCCTCCATATTCTCCTTAGCTCTTAAAGAAAACTTACCGACAATAACCTTACCATTTAAACTCCTAGCCAAATCTGTTATTCTCTTAACACTCTTCCTCAACACGTCTATTTTTCTTTCCTTTTCCCTCAATCTACTCAACTTCTTCTTAACTAGTTCATCCTTAGTTGAATTACCCTTAGTAATTTTCTTCCTCCTTAAGGAGTAATTAACTACAATCCTACCTAACCCAGTCTCATAACGCCTCAACTCCTTGAGTTTAAAACCCTCAAAAATTGATAAAGTAACGTTATTCTCATTAACGTCAATAGAAATATAATTACCCTCTTTTGTTTCAACCTCAACCTCCTTCTCAAATGTTAACCAAACTAGAATTTTCTTGCCCACTAACCTCAGCTTAAGCTCTTGCAAAGCACTCCAACCCTCATGCAAATACTGGATGAACTGTTTAGTTACCCTAAGTGGGATCTCAACCCAACCCTTATGAGTTAGGACACTGATGAACACTCTATTAAATCTCCAGTTAATTGTGTTTGGAATAGTGATCATAACCCTTCTGTACTCTGGTTTATCCTTCTCGTTAGCCCTTTCTTCTTCCTCTCTCTGAAACTCTTAACAATCCTACTCGCTATGATGTAAGCGCCATCAATAACCCTTGAAGGTAGGAAGGGATATTTCTCCTTATAATGGTTATAAAACCTCTCGTGTAACTTCTTTCTAGTGGTCTGTAAACCTTCAGAAAGTATGACGTCAATCATTTCATTAACTATCAAACTCTGATATTCCTCAACCTCCCTAAGAACGCGGTATTTCCATCCGTTCAGATGGTCGCTCTCCAGCTTAATCGTCCTTTTAAGCATCTTCAACATACTTGACCACCTTCTCGTATTTATGAGACCTATGACCGTAAATTCTTGAGGCAAATGATTTAACGATTTCAACGAAGTCCTCTACCAACTCCTGCATGTAATCCTTTGGCTCTTCTTGGAACGCTATGATGACATTTACTTTGTAAGCTTTGAATAACTCTACAAGGTATTGGAAGCCAAAACGTGTTAGCCTTTCCTTATAAGCTACTACTATCACATCGATCTGCCTCCTCTTAGCCAATTCAAGAGTTTCTTTAACCCTCTCCTATCCTCTTTCAATCCAGAACCTATGTCCTTAACTTCTATTACACTTACTTCTCCGAGAGTCTTCTTAACTCAATCCCTTAATGCGTTTAATTGCCTCTTCAAATCGTCTTTTTGTGTATTTGATGAAACCCTTGCATAAATTGCTACTTGCTTTACCTTTCCACCGCTTAATAACTTTTCAACCTCACTGTAAGGAATCCTCCACCTATCGTTAATTTCAATAGCCTTTATTTTCCCTTCCCTTATCCACTTTATAACGCCACTCCTACTCATACCAAATATTTCAGCAACCTCACTAGGTGTTAAGTATCTCTCCATTAAGTACTCCGCATTAATTAAAAGTAACCAAAAGTATTTAAAAGTTATTCAGAAACGTTACAGTCTCGTTCTGAAGGGCAAGGCTTGCCATTCTTTTGTCAAGTAATATCATCATACTTAAATAAGATTTTCATTTAATTCTTGACAACCTTTCTATTCGATACGAGATAAGTTATATTTTCTATTTTTTACTTATAAATTGTGGACAAATTGAACTTAGCAGCAGTTATTTTAGCTGGAGGTAAATCAACTAGATTCAATGAAGACAAACTAACATATATATATAATAATAAACCCATAATTAGCTATCCAATTAATGAATCGAAAAAGATAACAGAAAGCATTTTTATAATTACAAACGAATTTGAATATGAAAAAATAAAAGGCTTAAACTATGTTAAATTCATTTTTGATGACGAATCTTTAAATTGTAAAGGTTCAGCCAGAGGTATTGCTACAGCTGTAGGAAAAATTGAATCAGAATATTATTTAATAATGCCTGGAGATATACCATGGATTAATAGCATTGCTTTAAATAATTTAATAGAGTACTCAATGAGATCAAAGCTATTAGTGTCACCAATAATATATTCTGGCATAGTTTCACCATTATTTATGGCATTACCAAGAAATTATGCTAATAAAATAATTGATATATGTAACAATTATTCAGTTATAGCTTCCAGACCAAGTAACTTTATTAGAGGAAATGAATCGTTACTTATAGGATCATATCATCTTACTAATGACCCTAAAGTTTTTTATGATGTAGATACTAAACATGATTTGAATATAACAACTAAAGGATTACCTAGAAAAATAATTCATCTCAAGTCATACAACAATTTTATTAAAGGAATCAAAAATTTTAAAGACAAAAATAATATTCAAGCTTTTGAAAATTTTATAGAAGAATCAAAAATGTATAGAAAGAACAAATTATATTCTTTAGAGCTTTCAACTCTTATAGATGCTTTTATTATAAACAAAAGCGAAGCTATTCAAAAAAGGATAAATTGGCTTAGAAAGAAAACAGGTAGAAGTCAAAAAGAAATTTAATACAGTTTAAGTCATAAAATACTTATTTTCAAATTTGTTTACTACTAGAGGGGATGAAGTATGGTAAAAGCAAATGAAGAAATATTTGAGCTATTAAAGAAACTCACCTCAGATATAGGAATTTCTGGTTATGAAGATAATATAAGAGGTATTGTTATTGACGAACTTAAAAGCTATGCTGATAGTTTAGAAGTTGATTCTTTAGGGAACGTAATAGCTATCAAAAGAGGATCTAAATCTTCAAGAAAAATCATGATAGCCGCTCATATGGACGAAATAGGACTTATGATAAGTTACATAGATGAGAAAGGGTTTTTGAAGTTTGCCCCTGTTGGAGGAATAACAGAAAGAACCTTATTAGGGCAGAGAGTTAAAGTTGCTACAAAGGACAACAAAATAATAAAAGGAGTTATAGGCTTAAAGCCCCCTCATATAATGAAACCAGAAGAAGCTAAACAGGTCCCTGATTTTTCAGAATTGTATATAGATGCTGGATTTTTTAGCAAAGATGAAGTTTTAAAAAATGGTATAGGAATAGGTAGCATAGTAACATTTGATAGGGAACTAGAAAGGATTGGTAATGGAGATATCGTTACTGGAAAATCATTAGATGATAGAGCAGGTTTAGCAGCTATGATTCAAGCATTTAAAAAAATTGATAAAAATGAAGTTAGTATATATGCTGTAGCAACTGTTCAAGAAGAAGTTGGCCTGAAAGGAGCAAAAGTTTCAGCATTTAAAATTGAACCAGATATTGCAATTGCTTTAGATGTTACTATAGCTAGTGATGTGCCATCGATACCAGAAGGTAGCTGGATATGCAAATTAAATCAAGGCCCTGCAATAAAGCTAATTGATGGTCAGAAAGGTACAGGTCTAATTACCAATAAGAAATTGCTAGAATTTGTTGAAAATGTGGCCAATAAATACAATATACCTTATCAACTTGAAGTTTTAACTGGAGGGACAACAGATGCTTCAGCTATTAATCTTAATAGAGAAGGTGTTCCATCAATTGCAATCTCTATACCTGCTAGATATATACATTCTCCAGTTGAAGTCATTTCTCTAAACGATTTAGAAAAAACCTCTGACTTAGCAGCAAAAGTTGCTTCAGAAATAAATGAAAAAACAATATTAAATTTAATAAATCAAAAAATAAAGTAATTGTAAATAGAAATATAAATTCCCTAAATACTCAAATAACGGAGGATATATAATGAGAATTAAAGGAATCATAAGCGACCTCGATGGAACCCTTGCAGACACAAAAAATCTACATTTTGAGGCATGGAGAAAAACAGCCGAAAAGTTTGGGGTAAGAGTTGATTTAAAAAATAGCAGTACCTTAGATAAATTTTGGGGTTTAAAAGATTTAGATTTTTTAATAAAATATGCAACAGAATTGAACATAAATTTAGATAATAATATGATCAAATACGTGCTCTCATTAAAAAGCAAAGAATATCAGAATCTTGTTAAATTAATTAAGCCTGATAGCTGCCTCCAAAATTTTTTAAATCTAATTATAAGATATAAAATAAAATTTGCAGTAGTAACTTCAAGCATGAAGAACGACGCTATGGCAGTATTAGATACACTAAATATAAAATATGATCTTCTTATAACTAGTGATGATGTAAAGAACGTTAAACCTGATCCTGAACCGATAATTTTAGCAATTGAAAAATTGAACTTAAACAAAGATGAAATAATAGGAGTAGGAGATAGCATATATGACATATTAGCATATAAAAAGGCTGGTTTACATAAAATGTTTATCCTTAATCAAGATTATGCTGATGCAATTAAAGTATCTTCATTATGTGACATTTCAAGTATATTACTTAAAGAATTGATTTCATGATTATTTTCGAGTTTCTTGTTGATCTAATTTCATGAAGAGCTTCCGCAGCCAATTTCATAGCATCCCTAGCTTTACTTGCTATTGCAATTCCAGCTTTTAAATCATCGACAGAAATCATCTTTAAAACTAAATCTTCATAATCCTTATTCGGCAGTAGAACTAATATATTATCCCCCCCTAAATATTGCGCTAATCCTCCGTTTTCTTGAGCAATATAATTAATTTTTTCTAATATTTGTATTATCTTGCTATAAGTCCTAAACGTGCCTACTTTTTGAGTTATTGGAGTTAACCCATTTAGGTCTATATGACTAACAATAACATATTCTTTTCCTGAACCAAAATGACCTACCTTACCCGGTTCCACATAAGCTATATGAGACCATGCATTATTTTCAGACTCTAATGGCGTATTCCCCAAATCACTTGATAATCTAACAGCGACTGGAGACAAAGAGGATACAACTTCTAATATATCTTTCTCGTTATCTTCGGTTAAATTGCTAGACACTATAACCATATAATCATATCTTAATGGTAGCACAAATCCTCCAAACTTTGTTGCTATCCTTTGCGTTTCTTGATAAATCTTTGCCTGTGTTTCTTGTATTTTCCACTCCCTATCAGTTCCTATAGTTTCTGTCCATTCTCTATAGCCTATTTGTTCTATTACTGATATTCTTATCATTTTTTATTCCCTATTATATGTTTATTCAATCTTTAAAACTTTTCCTTCATATTTTAATGAACTTAACTTAATAGATCTTAATGATAGCTTAACAGCGGCTTCAACTGCTCTTCTTGAATATTCTTCTGCTCTCTCCATAGCTTGCATCCTAGATGCTCCAGGTCCTATTATCCCTAATGCAACAGGTTTCTCGTATTTTTGGCTTAAATCCAATAAAACTCTGGCTGCTTGATTCGCTACCAGTTCATCATGCTTTGTTTCCCCTTGAATTACTGCCCCCAACACGACTACTGCATCAATGTAATCAAGTTTTAATAATTTTGATACAGCAAATGGGGAGTCAAAAACACCTGGAACTTTGAAAACTATTGGTACCTCTGCATTTAAAAAAATAGCATGACTTAAGGCCTTTTCTTCCATAATTTTTGTTATATCATAGTTAAATTCTGATACTACTAATCCTATCTTAACGCTCAACTATTTCACCACCATACTTTCTGCAAATAGTTACTTATAAATACTATAATAATATATATTAATAAAAATTAATCATTATATGCCATTAATCTCTTTCTAAAAAATTGGTTCTTTTTTATTAAAAATTTAATACTTTCATCAAGTGGCTCATTATATGGAACCTCATATTTCAAAAATACTCCAGTTCTTCCTATTTCTTTTCTTCTTGATAAAACCCTTTCTCTTTCCATTACTGTTTCTATTTTAATGTTTAATATTCTTGAAACTTCCGCCTCTCTATCAAATATAGGGTATTCAAAATGACCCATATTTGTAGGAATTATTAATTTTAAATTTTTATTTACACCAGGAACCCTTTTGTCCTTTAAAATGCCATCTTTATTTATTTGACCTCCCCAGTAATAGAATTCCAATTCATTTGAATTTAGCTTTGCTAATGGAAAACTTATAACTTCCTTATAATCACTATCCAAATAAATATATGCCTTAGGCGCATAGTTTGGCGTTGCTTGAACTATCTCTTTTTTAAAAATGGTATAACCTTTCTTTTCTAAAATATACTCTAATTTATAGGGTCTGATTAAATCCATAATTATAATATCTAAATCGCTCGATTCTTTAACATCTCCTCTCGCAACACTGCCAACAATTATAATAGAATTACTTATGTCTTGCAAAGAGGAAATTATATCAAGGGCTCTTTTTCTTTTATTTTTATATATTTCCCATCTTTTATTATCATAAATTATTTCTTGTCCATCATTTTCAGAACCTTTTTTTAAATATTCAAAATAATTAACCATTTTTTACACCTTTAAAATTAATCAAAACTATTTTATTTGATTTTGAATAAACGTAATTAATCTTAATAATTTTTAATATCATCATCTTTACATCTATTAATAAAAGCGCATTTCAAAATTTAAAAAGATTTTTATTAATAATTCTAATAAATAAAAAGGACTTTTCAGTTTTATAAATATTGAGTAATGTAATATTAGAAATACCTTATCTACTATACAAAGCCGTTGTCAACAGTTTCCAATAAACCGTTGAGTTTATATACTTTGTATGTAAGTTTAATTATAATGCCGAAACGATGCTGAAGCCTAAGGAAGTATGCCAAAAATTACAAATCTGACCTCCTCCCGCCTTGAAGGGCGAGTTTCCTGAGGTCTAGAGGGTTACACCCCTTTTACGGGTGCTACTCTGTTATGTTCTACAATAAAAGATAGGGGTTTCTTTATTGATGCTAAGACTTTACCTGTTGCTTTCTTTAATATGTTTAAAGCCCCATTTAAATCAGAATGAAGTTTATGTTTTAATGGACAATTAATAACTCCTCTAGGATTTCTTTTAACTTCTACATTATGATAAGCACAGTATCTGGACGTATTATATTCTATAACTTCATATACTTTAATGCCATATTCTTGTGCTTTAAGTTCAATTGCATTAATTAATTTACGGTAAGACCACATGTTTACTGTAAATTTGTTTCCTTTTTCTTGAGCAATGTTAAATGGATAACCTAAATAAATGGTTGAAACACCTAATTCATGTAACTTCTTCATTAGTTGAAAAGCAAAGTTCCTATACAAGTGAAGAAGCCTTCTCATTAGTTTCTTAAAAAGCCTTTTCTTCTCTT
>NZ_JAWDMQ010000017.1:0-28732 GCF_046536515.1 Caldisphaera sp.
GAACTCTCTATCAAAGAGTTTATAGATTTTGTTTAAATTTTTTCTTTTGGGAATAATGAGAATTTTAGAAAGATTCTGCAAATCAAGCAATAAGATAGTATTTTCTAAAATGCTTTATAGTTATTTTATTAATAGAAAAATTTTTATAGTGGTTTGCATATAATTTTTATTAGCAATGGTGAGTTTTATGGGGGACGCAAATAAAAATCTAAGTTCCGGAAGGATTATTGTTATAGCAATATTGATACTTATACCATTTTTTGCTTACTTCTTATACCCAACTTATAATAAGGTAAACCCAACAATTGGTGGATTAACTTTCTTTTATTGGTATCAAACACTATGGCTAGGCATTTCCGGTATACTATATGCAATAGCAGCTTATCTATGGGATAAAAGGTGAACAATAATGGTATTTGGGCTTGAAGGCTGGATAGTGTTTTGGGTATTGTTTGTTGTATTTGTTTTTTTGGGATTTTACGGATCGAGGTGGAGAAAAGGAGATTTAAGTCAGCTTCATGAATGGGCTTTAGCGGGTAGAAAGCTTGGAGTTTTTTTAGTTTGGTTTTTGGTAGGGGCTGATTTATATACGGCTTATACATTTGTAGCAATACCTTCGCTAGAGTATGCCTCTGGAAGTCTTGCATTCTTCGCAGTTCCCTATGTTTCTATTACATTTGCTATAGCAATGCTTTTTATGCCAATTTTATGGGAGAAATCAAGACAAAAAGGTTATATAACAGCTGCCGATTTTGTTCGTGATACTTTCAATAGTGAAACATTAGCTGTGCTTATAGCCTTAACAGGTATAATAGCAGAATTGCCTTATATAGCCTTACAAATAGATGGTATGAGAGCTGTTCTAGCTGTTATGTTGTTTGGTTATTCTGGTGTAAAAGCCGTATCTGAATGGGCATTAATAATCTCGTTCATTATATTAGCTGCATTTGTTTACACTAGCGGATTGAGGGGTGCGACGCTTGGTGCCGTTTTTAAAGATATTTTAATATGGATTTCTGTAATAGCTCTGATTGTAGTAGTTCCATTAAAATATGGCGGTTTTTCTACAGCTTTTGCAGATGCTGCAAAGGCTCACGCTTTTGCATCTGGTCTAGAAACTCTTAAACCTACGTTTGCTTCAGCTTATGTTAGTTTATTTTTAGGAAGTGCTCTTGCTTTGTATTTATATCCACATGCTGTAAATGGGTCTCTAAGTGCAGAAACGAAGTCAAAGTTAAGAATGAGTACAGCCTTATTACCTATATATGGAATTGGTTTAGCTGTACTAGCTTTAATGGGAATCTTGGTTTATTCTGATCCCGGCGCTTTAAATATAACTAAAGTATTATCGGGCTTGGCTTCAATACCAGCCATTGCTGTAACGGCTTTTCCTAATTGGTTTGCTGCAATAATTTTATTGGGTATATTTGTAGGAGGTCTAGTCCCAGCTGCTATAATGGCTATAGCTCAGGCCAATCTATTGACTAGAAATATAATTAAGCCTTTAAAGAAGGATCTTTCTCCGAAAACAGAAACTGAAATATCTAAGTGGGCTTCAGTTGTTTTCAAATTTATTGCTCTAGCGTTTGTATTTTTAACTCCTTTAACTTATGCTGTTCAACTTCAACTCTTAGGTGGTATTATAATATTAACAACATTACCAGCAGTTTTTATAGGCTTACTTACAAGCAAATTAGATAAATATTCGCTAATTGTTGGATGGTTTATTTCATTAATCACATCTATATATTTAGTTCTTTTAACAAACCATTTTAAGACTTTAAGCTCATCATCTTATGTATTGTTTGGCCATCCTATATTTATAGGAATAATAGGTTTAGGCATAAACCTTGCTATAGTTGCTATAGGTACTTTAATTAGATTTGCTATAAAGAAATAAAATGTGTCAGCCCTCACACGGCTCTTCATTAAATCAGGCCGAAATCGGTCATCATCCACTTTTTCAATTATTTTATTATTTTCCAAAGTTTTTTAGCTATAATTTTAGTTCCAGCGCTTATACCATCTAAGACTTTTGGATTTAATTCATATTTCATATTTAACTTCTTGTTTACTTCATGGCTCAAATCTAATCCTAAAAACCATATATGGTAAAGGACTTCTTTCGAACCCATGTATTTTTCTCCTTTTAATAGATCCCCAAAGTAAGGTATCCATTCTAAAGGCTCTCTGCTTCTTCTGATTAGTATTAAAAAACCTCCAACAATTGGACCTATTTCTTGATTTAATCTATAAGTTATATAATTATTTGACACACTTTCATTTTCAATTAAATTCATTTCTTTTAAAACCTTTGCTATATGATTAAAAATTTGTTCTATATTCCTACCTCCTATTTTTATAAGTATTTTTTCTCTTTTTTGTTGTAAATTACTCTTAAATAAAATAAACTCTCCCTTATTTGATTTCCTATATACAATTTTGTAATTGCTACCTTTTTCAAAGCTCATATTTTTCACCTTCTTGATTAGGTTAGAAAAAGGTATTTAAATAAAGATATTTTAATGCTTAAATAATCTAACTTAATTTAAAATAATTTTTTGATTCCTATTAATTCGTCCCATTGAACGCCAAAGGCTAGCAAGAACTGTTCTAATGCTGATCTTATATATTCAATATATTTTGATGTATCGACTTCAGACAGCTTTGCCAATCTAACCGGTTTTACTCCTATCTTATCTTTCGTTTTTATGAATGAGATTACATCTCCTTTAGATATGTTAAGCCCTTCTTTTTTTAACAGCATTGCTGCTTTTACGTGTTGTGGAGTATTTCTTTCATAGTCGCTAAGATCTTTGCTTAACATAACTGTTATCGCAAGCTGGTCTAATGTATACTCTTTTTTCTTTAATTTTTGATATATTTGCTGAATTAAATCTTTAAGTTCATTAAGGGTTTTTTCTACTTCTTCAGGCCCATTAAGTTTTTGTAAAATAGATAAAGCATTTTGAAACTCTAATTTAATAAACTCTGGTGTGTTGCTTTTTTTGGCTATAAGTCCCTTTATTGTAATTTTATTAGAATCATCTATACCAATATAGTTTTTCTTTAATCCGCTGAAAAGGACTATTTTAAATTGTTTATCAATTTCTAAATCAAGCTCATATTTATCTTTGACATATTTGATTATTTCTTCTAGCTTCTCCTTTGGGGGGTCCCATAAGAATAGACTATCGGTATCTCCATATAATATGTGAAGGTTAAGTTCTTTTGATTTATTAAGGGTATCTTTTAATATATTTCTTCCTATAGCTGTAACACTTTCTGCAACAGGGAGGCTGTATAGGCTAAAGGTATCAGTTCCAAAAACTCCATAGCTTGCATTTATATAAACTTTCATAGCTGCCTGTACGGTATCGTACCAAATTCTTTCTTGATCCGATATGTTTTTATCCTTACTTTTCTTTTTATATATATTTACTCTAAAATCTCTCAATAGTCCTACAAGTTCGCTTGAAATGCCTCTTCTGCTCATGCATATTACATGGCCCACTTCTGGGACTTGTATTTTATTGCCGTCGCAATTTTTTGTATTTACTGTTTCATAGCTTAAATTCCAATTTTTTATTATACTAGGATATAGGCTAGCAAAGTCTAAAACCAAAACTTTAAAATAAGCCCCTTGAGGGGGGGATAAAACTATAGCGCCTCTATATTTTTTATCTTTTATTATTGCAGTGCTTCTAGTTTTATCTTGACCTTTTGATATATCCTCTTTATTTGGTATGAGTAAGTTTCTCCTTCTATGCTCCCAATACAATGTACTTTTTATCCATGCGGAAACTTGGGTTCTTGATACTTCTTCTAATCCCATTTTACTTATTCTCATTAAAAGCATGAGCAAGTTCCAAACTAGATTATTTGAAAAAGTTGTCAATGATATCGTTAATATTGCATCTTGCAAATTATAGTTAGCAAGCTCATCTATGCTTATATCATTAATGTTGCTACTTAGTTTAAGTTTCGATGATCCTAAGAGAGACTCTGCAACTGAGTCAAGGCTTTTTTCTCTATATTTGTTATTAAATGCATATGTCTGTAAAGCCTTTATATCGAATAGCTTGTGAAGATCTAGATGTAATGAATTTTGAAAAGTTATGTAGTCTTGATGAAAAACTATTGGTATTTCGTTAGGATTAACGCCTAGCTCTATTAGCCTATTATAGATATATGGTATATCAAAATTATCTCCATTAAATGTTACAATAATTGCGTATTTACTTATTCTTCTCATTGCTTCTAAAATCAACGCCTTTTCGTTGTCAAAAATCTCAATTTCAGCATTAGGCAGGCTTCCTTTAATTTTTGATCCTTCTCTGTTTAAAATTAATAATTGCTTGTTGTTTTTGTTATCAACTAAAGATATGGAAATTATTGGGTAAAAAGATTCATCAGCGTTAGGAAACTTTCCCTCTGGGGTATAAACTTCTATATCTATTGCAACTCTTTCAATATCTGGCGCTTTTTCTTCTAATACAGGCAACCATAAATAAGCAAGTTCCTTTATATTATCTGGAAAGCTCTTATCTATCAAATCTGACATACTTTTATCGATTTTCGCAGCTTTTTTTATCCACTTTTCATTAACATCATAGGGCATTCCTGGTATCAATTGATTGTCATAAATATAATTTAAAAAATATTTTATATCTGCTTCCCAAACGTTAAAACCTTTTTCTTTTAGTGAATTCCTTATATTTTTTACGGATAACGGGTCTTCCATTATTATTTTTGTTAATTTTATATCTGTATTTGTTAATGGATTTTTCTTCGTTACATAAGCATAGTTGCTAAAAGATTTATACTTGCTCAAATCTATAGGAGGTTTATTCCCTTCATCAGGTCTCATATCTGTTAATAAATATGGTTTGTGGCCAGTTTTATCAACCCACTTTTTAATTTTTCCTTCGTTTATATCATAAATTAATGCTACGGCTTTGCCTATATCTCCTTCATATCTTACTTCCAATAGGTATCCAGAAGCGTTGCTATAATATTTGTTTTCTTGGTATAACCACCAATTCGATACTTCATTATAATTTTTATTAGTAATACTAAACTCTTCTTCATTATTTTTTATTTCCTCATGCTTTATTATTTTATTTTCTTCTTTTGGTGTAGTATTTATAACATTGTCTTCTAATTTTAAAGCATTAATTTCAGCATTTTCATTGCTATACATGTAATCTGTCAAGTCTTTAAACTTCCCTATTTTTTTATTTTTGTTAATATTGTTTTCTTTATTGCTATCTTGGGATGAGCTCATCTTTTTCTTTAAGTCTTCCATAAAATCGTCGATATTTCTCTGCTTTTTTGTTACCAGGGCCTGCACCCCTAATATAATAGCTAGTTAGGATTAAAATTGTTTTATTAAATAAAAATTTATTAAATAAAAATTTTCTTATATATTTAAATTTATTTTAGTATTTATCTTTAAGGGCTTAATGTTTTAAATTTTTATAGTAATATTTAGTTTAAAATTAAAGTGAACAAGGTGTAAAGAGTGACGTATATAGGTATTTACAATTTTGTTTGGGTACAGAGTTATGAAGCTGTAGTATATGGGTTAGGTACAATAGTTGCTATAATTCTTTTATATTCTGCATATGTGGGCTATAAAAGGTGGACTTATGGAAATGAAAGAATAAAATATCCCACTCCAGGTTATATAATTAAAAACTTTGTTAAATACGTCATATTTCAATGGAAAATATTAAGGAAAAGGTTTCCAGGGACGATGCATGCATTGATATTTTATGGCATAGGTTGGCTAGCCGTTACAACGACGCTTAGAGCTATTAATGCACATATAATAGTCTTTTTAACAGGCGATACTTTTTATGTTTATAAGCTTCTTGCAAACATAGCAGGTATTATAGCAATTGTAGGAATAGTGATAGCTATAATAAGAAGGTCTCTTAAGTTAACTAAAAATTTACCTCAAGACCCGTACTATTATTTAGTTTTAGGAATGCTTTTAGTAATTTTAATAACTGGATTTCTAGTTGATGGTATAGCAGCAGTTGCATACAGATATACATGGGAGTCTAGCTGGTTTGACCCAATAGGATATCTAGTATTCTTATGGTCAAGAACTGTACCTATATCAGAGCTAGAAGTTATCTATAGGGGTTTATGGCTTTTCCATATGTCTTTGGCAATGTTAGCTATGGCATTAATACCTTATACTAATTTATGGCACATATATCCGGCTGCAGTAAATGTATCTCTAAAAAGGGAAGGTGGTATTCCAGATGGAATTAAACCAGTTATCGATATAGATGAAAAGATAGAAAAAGGGAAGCCTGTAGGTATTGTTAAATTATCAGATACTTCTTGGAAACAAAGAATAGATTATGATTCCTGTACAAGCTGCATGAGATGTACAAATGCATGCCCTGCAAATATATCTGGTAAAATATTGTCACCGAGGGATGTAATTATTAACATGAAAGATATGATGCACAAAGGAATGTGGGATGAAAATATTATAGGAAATAAAGTAATCCAAGTAAATCCTGAAGCTATATGGAGTTGTGTTACTTGCGGTGCTTGCGTTTATGAATGCCCAGTTACTATACATCATTTAGATACCATAATAGATTTAAGAAGAGGTATGATAAGTACAAGTTCTCAAGAAATACCTGAGGATGCGTTAAATGCATTATATAGGTTGCAGCAAAACGGGAATCCAATGGGTATGAACCCTGTTGAAAAAGAGCAGTGGTTTAATGAATTAGCACAGAAATTTGGAGACGATATTATTGCTAAGGAAGGAGAAGAGTATGATTATTTATATTGGATTGGTTGTATCACGAGCTATGATCCAAGAATAAGGCCTGTTGCAGAATCAACAATAAAAATATTGAAAGATGCTGGATATAAAGTCGGGATACCCTTTGAACAGGGTTGTTGTGGAGAACCGGCAAGAAGCATTGGAGATGAAGCTTTATATGTTGAATATGTAAAAATGAACTTAGAGATATTAAGTAAATATAAATTTAAGAAACTTTTGCTTAACTGTCCTCATGGATTTAATAATTTTAAAAATAATTATAAGAAATACAAGAGTTTGTTACTTAAGGATGAGTCAACAAAGGGTTATGCAGATTTGTTAGAAAAGCTAGAAGTTGAACATCATAGTGTAGTTTTATCGAAGCTAGTTAAGGAAGGGAAAATAAAGCCAAATAAAGAGCTAAATTATGCATTAACTTATCACGATCCTTGTTACTTAGGAAGATGGAACGGAATTTATAATGAACCAAGGGAAGTAATTAATAATGTTAATGGGCTTAGAATTAAAGAAATGCCTAGAAACAGAGAAAATAGCTTTTGTTGTGGAGGTGGAGGCGGTCAATTATTCTATGAAATTAAAAGAGGGGAAAGGATATCAACGATGAGGGCAGAAGAAGCTTCAAAAACTTTAGGAGAATCCAATAATAAAGTTGTTGCTGTTGCATGTCCATTCTGCAACACTATGTTTAGAGGGGAATCAGGAAAGTTTGGGTTCAATGTTAAGGATATTGCAGAAATTCTAAATGAGTCCTTAGAAAACAAATAATTTTTATTGATTATGCTTTTTAACCTTTATTATTATCATTCCATTCTTTTTAGTGACTTTTGCAGACTTTGGATCTATTAAATAAGGTAGGGGGTAAACTCCTTTATATTTATTAATTTTCTTTGCCCAATACGCCTGGCCAAATGCATTTTTTGCAACCTCCTCTTTTATTTGTGCATCGATTGTTATTTTATCGGGTAAAAGTTCTATATCTATTGTGTTGGGATCGCTTCCTGGAAGATCAATTGTTATAAGAAGTTCGTTATTAAAATCGTGCATACTTATTATTGGAGTTAAATAGCCTTGAGACGCTTCATTAAATCTTTCATTAAAGAGTTGGCTTGGGCTTAAAGAAATTTCTAGGTCGTTTAGTAAACTTTCAAACCAAGCATCTATTTCATCGGTTTCTTTCATAACATCTTTTAGCATTTTTAGCATTTTCTTTCTAATGTTTTCAAAATAATCATATGACAACTGTAACACCCCTTTCAGCTATATATTAGGGGTGTTCTGTACTCATATCCCTTTCCTACTTTAGCCAAAACATCGTTTGTTTCTTTAGCTAAGCCCTGTAACCTAAGCCTTAATGTTTCAGCTTCTTGTAATAATTGTGAAACGTCTATTTTTATGTTTATTATATAGGATATTATTTTAACTATCTCGGCTGCTGCCTCAGGGTCTGGTATTTCAGTAAAGGCATCAGATAATAATAATAGATTATTGACTTTTCTCCTAACAGATTCTTTTAATATAATAGCGTACGGCCCAACTATTATGCCGTCTGGAAAAGGCTTTAAATCGTTTTGAATAGGCTCTATTAATTTTAGAGACTCTTGGGTTGTAGTTAGATAATACACATTTGGTTTATCAATCTCTGCTCTCGAAGGATTTCCTATACCGCTTATACTTATTATATGATCTATTCCTCTTTTTCTAGAAAATTCAACAATAGCCGATGCTAGTGGAACTATACCCGAAGGAACTGGTGGGACATCAGTAATTAGAACAGATACTTCCCCGTTAGAATATATTCTCATAGGATATTTTATTGATGATCCTTGGATTATGGCTGCAGGAGGTATGTAACCATAACTCTCTATTCCTAAAACATCTGAAAGCTTTAATGATCTAACTATATGACTTGCTGCTATTGGTCCAACTATACCTGCATCAGGTAAACCAAGTATCAGGTATTTCGGCCTACCAAACTCTCCATATTCTATAAATTGATACCCTAAAATTTCTTCTTCTAATGAATAGCTCAACTTCTTACACCTTAATTATATAGTAAAAAGCGTAGATTAAATTTGTTATATATCATACTTCTATGAGGACCATATAATTCAATATAAAATATACTAAAAAATTTTTATACTGATATAAAGACACGAGATAAATGTTGCAGGTGGTTAGGTATGACTTTGAGAGTATGGATTGAGCCTAGGGATAATTGCATAGCTGATATGGTGTGTGTAAGTCTTTGCGGAGACGTATTTGAGATGTCAGACGTAGATGGAAAATCAAATGTAATTGGAAAGTGGAGGAAAGATCCAAACAATGTAAACGAAGGATTTGTTCCCGATGATTTTAAGGATTGCGTAGAAGCTTCTGTTCAAAGTTGTCCAACACAAATAATACACGTAGAACCGGCTTAAGCTAAATAGAAAAAATTAAATTATTTTTAAAGATTTATATACATATACATTTCGTATGGATTTGGCATCATCCTTATTGTATCGCTTTCCTTCCTTTTAATTTCTATATAGTCATTAATAAGCTCTTTACTAAAGATTGGCTGGAGATATTCGTTATCGCTTTCTAGTTCATCTAAAGCCTCGTCTAAACTCTTTGGTAAAACGCTTACATTTTCTGAAAGCTTATCTTTAGGTATTTCATACACATCCATTTCATATGGTTCTCCAGGATCAATCTTCTTTTTAATGCCATCAATTCCTGCTAGTAATGTAGCTGATAATGCAAAGTACGGGTTGCACGTTGGGTCAGGACTTCTGAATTCAATCCTTGTTAGTTTACTTCTTCCCCCAGTAGCTGGAATTCTTATAGCAGCACTCCTATTACTATGGCCCCAAACCAAATAAACAGGAGCCTCGTATCCTGGGACAAGCCTATGATAACTATTTGTAGTAGGAGCAACAATTGCAGCTAAGCTTTTTCCATGATATAGAATACCTCCAATAAAATACCTGGCTAATTGCGACAAGTTGTTTGATGATTCATCAAAGAACAAATTTTTCTTCATATCCAAGTCCCAAAGGCTTAAATGAAAATGAAGGCCACTTCCATTATCTCCAAATAATGGTTTTGGCATAAATACAGGTATTAGCCCATTTTCTAAGGCTATATTTCTTG
Organism: Caldisphaera sp.; assembly: GCF_046536515.1. Taxonomy (GTDB): domain Archaea; phylum Thermoproteota; class Thermoprotei_A; order Sulfolobales; family Acidilobaceae; genus Caldisphaera. The sequence goes on from NZ_JAWDMQ010000017.1 coordinate 9,953, forward strand.
CAACATATTTAAATGTTATTACTTCATCAGCTACAAATAATGGATCTCCAGCTTTAACGCTTATTTCATTTTGAGAAACAGCAACTTCATGGTGAGAAGCCTCAAAGCCGTAACCCATTTTATTAAATGAATTTATTATTTTTTCTCTTACATCAGCAAGTTTATCGTTTGGCTGGGAAAAATGGTAGGCTTTTTTTGTCCTCAACGATAAAGTATCATTATCCCATGGTTGTTCAACCGAACTTAAACTATAACCAATACCTTTTATTGGGTTCTCAACATTTATTTTAACTGAGCTAAATAGGAAGAACTCAACTTCTGTTCCAACTAAAGGTGAAAAACCTTGTTCTTTTATATAGTTTGTCACTAAGCTAGCTATATATCTTGGATCTTTATCGTATCTTTTGCCATATGAATTATATATCTCTGTTAAAACTCTTGATTTCTTTTCGTTCCATGGAAGTATTGAAAAGGTTTTTTCATCAGCTTTAAGAAACATGTCGCTTTTGTTTATAGGTTCAAATCCTTCTACGCTACTTCCATCAAATGCACCAACAAAATTCGGTAGCTTTTCTATATATGATTTATAGGGAACTGTTACTGATCTTAAAAAACCTGTTAAATCTATATATTGCAAATCCACAAATTCTATGCCTGCCGCACTCAAACGCTTTCACAGGCAAGATAAAGTTTATTTTATAGGTTAATAAATTTTTCCACTTTAATCACTCTTTTTTAACATAAATACATATATACAGAGATACTATTTTTATTTATTAACTGTATACATATTTAAACTGTTGCTTACTATATTAACACGGTGAGCATTTTTGACTGAAATAGAAGATATGGAAGATAGTAATAAACTAGTTATGAGGAAGGTTCAAAAGTTGGGTACTTCTTCCATGATAATTACAATTCCTAGATCATGGGCTAGGAAGCACAGGATTAGTGTTGGAAGTCTAGTTTCAGTCTATGAGGATGGCGATAGGTTAATTATTTCACCTAATGAGGATGGATCAATTTTAAAGGCATCTTTTTCTACTCAGCATAATAATGTATGTAAACATGCCGGTAGAATAGTTTTATGCTCTTATATTTCTGGTTTAGATTCGATAGTTTTATATTCAAATAGACCGTTTAGGAATGACGTATTGGAAAAGGTAAGCCAGGTTGCTGAAAAGCTTTCTTTTACTGAATCAGGTTTACTGAGTGAATATGAATTTGCTATTAATTTCAAAGATAGGCCCGTAAGCGTTGTGGACACGCTATTAATTTATGGGAGGAGCTTAAGTTCTTTATTATCAAAATTAACAATGCATTTAGATGGGGCAAAAGTTTTATATGGAGAAATAGAGTCAAACTATGAAGAAATGAAATCTTATAGCTATAAGTTGTTAAGAATAGCAAGCAAGGGTCATGGGCAAGGCTTAAACGATGAGCATGTAAATAGGTTATTATCAGCTGCAGTTGGTTTATTAATATTAGCTAACGATTCTTTATATAGGCTAGCTCTTGATTTAGTCAACCTTTCAGACTATCTGGATCAAGATGAGAAGGAAAGGATTAAGTTTTTATTGCAGCTTTTAGAGGTTTCCATAGTTACTTCTACATCAAGCATTAATCCTCCAAGCATAAAGAAAGAAGAGGAAGCTTACTGGAAACTCAAAACTATTTTAGGTTTAGAAGATGGTTTGAAGGAAATAATTGAAAATACATCGGGTGTTTTTGGATATTTATTATCATCTATAATAAATATAGCGAGAATAGTAAATAATGTTGAAGAAACTTTACTATGTTATTCTATATTTGAAAAATATTCTGAATAATTTTTATTTATAAATATTTTTAATCATTATATATTCAGAGCTTAGCAGATAATAATTATAAAGGATTAGCGCATTATTTAGGGTTGTAACATCACCAAGCGTTGGTTTTCCACCATTAGATAAATTATTAATAATATTGTTAACAGAATTAACAATGCTTATTGCATTTGTAATGTTAGAAGTAAAATTACTTGGCAAGTTCATTAGCTTTCCATTAAATAAAATTTGATTTAAGGCTAGATAAGTTATGTTTATATAGGTTTTTGCTAGAGTTAAGTTATAACTACCTGTCTTATTTTGTATTGCACCAAATGTTAAATTAACAGCAGTGCTAAAAGAATACTTGGCTATTTTATATTCTGTTAAACTATTATTTATAAGAGAAAGCTTGTCTTTTGTCATTTCTATAACCAGTGTTTTATTATATAATGATAGCAAAGTTGTAGTAACATTTAATAGTTTTTTCGTTGCATTAAGCTCCGTTTGGTAGTAATTTATTGCTTTAGAGGCATTATTAATTAATGCTAGAGATTGATTTAGATTTTCTTTATATTTGTTTAATGAATTATTGGTTTGATAATATGAAATAACCCAAAGGATGTTTGTTAGTATTAGCCCTATTGTTAATATAATTATTAAATATCTTGATTTCTTTTCCATAAAATTACACCCTCTATTCCTCACTATTTTTGAGAAGAAAGTAAGTTTTAAAGCTAATAGAATTATAATTTCTTCATGTTAAAAATAGTGGCAAACTTCCCTTTTTTAGCTAAGTAGGTTTTAATCATAAAAAATTAAATAAAGCGCATCATTCTAATACCGAATCCGTTTTTTACAACTCGCCCTTTAGAGCGGGGAGGATGGTCAGATTAATAAAAATCATTTTATCTGTAACTATAAATTGATGTCTATTCATGCTTGTGTAGGCTATTTTTAAAAGAGTAAAAGTTATATTAGATATGTAAGCTTTGTGCATTTGTGCTTAAAGCAGTCTCATGGCACAATTACCGTTTGTAGGTGACTGAAAGCTAAGTCCCTACACTTGGTCATGAATAAAAATGATTGAAATGAAAGTGTAGGACAAATGGTCTATTTAGTAAAAGAATAATAGCGCGCTGTTTGGGCGCTTCAGCACTTGTGAGCGTCAGGTCGCCTGGAGCATCTCAGGTTGCATGGGACTTGCTTGTTTAGGGCCCGTAAGGATCTTGGCAACCTTTTCTATACAAATTTGTGTAGAAACCTGTTAACAAGGCCGTCAGCGACTTAGGTGCAAAGGCCTTCTCATCACAGCCTTCAACTATAAACATGAACCCGCCGCTTATATGCTTACAGTGGTACATGTCCCCATAGCAGCAAAGCGTTTATGGCCTAGCGGTGTACCATTTAAGAGTTTCCTATCAGCAGGTGCTAGCTAAGGCTGAACATCTTCTTAATATTAATGGTTATGAGGTTTAAAGTGCTCCTTATTCTACTCTAAGTTTTACTACGTAGGCGGCATAAAGCTTCCTCCGTTAAGTGTAACATGGGTCTTCACGTACTCAGCGTGGCTCCAGGCGAGAGGCATGACTGAGAGCGGGGTAGAGCCAAAGGGACTCACCTGCTCAGGTAGCATGCCAGTTGGCGACGCTATGCTGTTAACCCATGACAGTAGCTGCTTTGCAGCATTAGGGTTGCCCTGCAGTATGTAGGCCTGTGCAAGCCAGAGGGTAGTGATAATCCATGGGTTGCCAGTTATGCCAGCGTAGTTGGCGTTGATTCTTTGATAATAGTCATTCTCATATCTTGCAAGGCCTCCTACACTGTTGACCCACAATTTATCCTTCACTACTTTCACGGTGCTGTCAAACATGGGATCCGAGGGTTCTACGAGGCCAAACAGGCCAGCCGCAAGGGTAGATGAGTCCACGGTCTTATCAACGTCGACGACCTTCTCCTTGTCTATTGTTATCATCCTGTAAAAGTAGCCTCCATCCTTGTTAAACATATGCTCTCTGAAACCGTTCTGAAAGACCTTGGCTAAACGCCTCCACTTATCCTCCTTACTCCACACGCCAAGCCTCCTAGCTATGTCTGCAGCGCTCTTCATGGCAGCGTAAAGGGCAGCAACGGTGTATGCGTGAACTCCTAACCTCTCTTCCCAGAGATCGTAGCTCATCAGGGGCAAGGACAGTTTCTCATTAATGAAACTTGCCATGAAATCTGCTGCTCTCTCTAAATTCTCATAAACTTCACGTAACAGGAAGTAATCATTAGATCTTACTACATGATACCAAAAACCGTAGACCGCTAGAGCAATCTCATCTTCCTGTATGTTCTTGCTGATCTCTGTTTCAGAGGTCCACGGGTGCCACGTGCTCCCGAAGGTACCATCAGCATTATATTTCTGGTAAAGGTAGCCTTCAGGGGTCATTAATTCAGTAAACAGCTTCTCATAGAACCTCCTGGTGAAGGACCAGTAGCCCATGGAGTCAAGGGCTATAGCTACGTGAACGGCGTCCCTTGGCCATGTATATGCATATGTATCAAGGTTAAACTTAAGTATGCTCGTATCCAGCGAGGCAGGCACCTCACCGCTATTACCCATGTGGCCGAGAAGTACGGCTATACTTTGTTTCAAGATTTTTGCATCCTTGAAAGTCTCGGTAAGAATGCTCCAGTACTTGCTATCACGCTCAAAGTGCTCGCCAGGCTTGGTTCTTAGGTCTTTCACGGACTCCACAAGGTCATTGTAGCTCTTCCCAGCAACTATGTAGAGATAAAAGTCCTTGGCAGCTATAGAGATGGCGCTGTCAGCAGAGCCCTGGGCTATTGGGTTTTTATCAAGTGTACCATCCTGGCAGTCCTTAAGAACGCCACCTTGGTCTCTCCTTCCAGTAGTATACTCGTAAAGCTTATGTGACGAGGTGACCGCGAACCAGGTACTTCCCTTGTAATGGATGACAGCGTCAAGATGTGGGTCATAGAGCGCCGTGTCGCCGAGCTCGCTGTTGTTAAGCCTGAAGTCATTGTATTGTATGAATCTAAAGAGCCCTTCACCTCTTATGCTTACCTTAGTTATTATTGCCGGCCTCGTTTGAGAAGCCAACGAAGTAAGCTCTACAGTTCCATCACTTAATCCAAAAATGGCCCTGGCTATCAGGTTGTCCATTTCAATGGACTTGTCTACGTTCTCAAGCCATATCATTTGGCCGTCTTTCCACAGGCCTATCTTAAAGACACCATTCACCGAGTGGTTATGATGCTGGTCAAGCATAGGATAGTAAATGCTCCTTATGTAAAAGTTGCCATCATAGAGCGCTGCTATGGTTCCGTTGCTAACCATTGCAAGTCTTGCCATCTTCGTTCGCCATAAATTTAGATCGGTGCCAATGTATTTAAACCCGACTTGTATAGCTAAGGAAAGGCCTTTTCACCCTTATAAAGACACACGCTTGTACGAGATAGCCTACCTACATTACATTGCGTGATAAAGAAACAACAAACCTCACCCCTAGAAGGGGCGGGGTAAAGTTTTTAAATCAAAAATACTATTTCTATTTGAGATGCCTTTAGATGCCTTTGTCTGGTCAACTCTTAAAGCATGAGGAGCGGGAGCCGATTTCTCCCGCAATATCGGCTTGGGGGATAATAGAGTAGCACCCGTAAAAGGGGTGTAACCCTTGAGACCTCGGAAACTCGCCCTTCAGGGCGGGGAGGAGGTTAGTTAAAATTATAAGCATATAATAAGTTATTTTCAGTTCAATCCGAGCAAAAAGCTTTTATATTACTAACAATTTCTAAGAATAAACAGCACAAGAAAAGTTTGGGGATAAAATATGGTATGCGAAGGTTCACCCGAGGTTAGAGTTGGTAAAAAGCCTGTTATGAACTATGTGTTAGCCGTTTTGACAACACTAATGGAACAAAATGTCAGCGCTGTTGTAGTAAAAGCAAGAGGAAGGAACATAACTAAGGCTGTTGATACAGTAGAAATTGTTAGGAGCAGATTTGCAAAAAATGTCAAGGTCAAAAACATTGATGTTGGCAGTCATGAAATAACTGTTAATGATCCACAGACAAACCAACAAAGAACTAGAAGAGTGAGCAGTATAGAAATTTGCCTTGGCAAGGAGTAGGCTAATACAAAAATATTAATGTTTTTTAAAGTTTCAGCATTTTCTTAATTGTTCTTAATATAATATCATACGTGTCATCTATGCTTAAATTTGTTGTATCAATTATTAAGTCAAAAATTGAAAGGTCCTTTATGTCTATTCCATAATATTCTTTAAATCTCCTATAATGAGTATATTCTCTATATATAGCCTCCTCTATAGAATAATTTATGTCTTTATTGTCTCTTAGCTGTAATCTCTCAATTCTGTTTCTTATATCTGCCTTAACATATATAGATATGGTTGATATATCTTTTAATATCCAAGCCGCCAAATGAGAATCTATAACAATGCAGCCTTTTTTTGCCTCTTCAAGTGTTTTTTTATCTATTTTCAAGTCTATTTCAGGATTATTTTGAGCAATTTTATTTAATTCTATTAAATCTAAATTCAGTTCTTTAGCTAAATCCCTAAAAGACTGACCGCTAGTATAATACCTTAGGTTTAAATCATTTGCAAGCCTTTTTGCATAAGTAGATTTTCCAGATCCAGGAGGACCTGATACAATAATTATAGGTTTAATTTTTTTACACAGATCTTCTTTATCCTCTTCCATCATTATTTCTCACTTCTTTGTTTTTACTATGCTCTTTATTAATAAAAAGGTTTAACTCCTCTACAAATAAATATAGATTAGGTAGAGAAAAAATGATGATAGGTGGAATACTTGGATTTATGCTAGTCTATTGGTGGGTAATGGTAATAGGATCGTTAATAGGAGGTTTAATAGTAGCTATATTAACATTATCTGCGCCGAAAATTGTAAGCAAAGAACCCGATAGCCTTTCAAGCTTAAGAGCTTCAATGGCTATTTCAGCGATATCAATAATATTGGCTGGACTTGGTGTATTCATTGGGACAGCGGAGATACTGAGCTATGCTTTTGGATTGCCCCTCATCGCAGATTCAATAGTTATTGGAGCAGTTATTTTAACTGCTATAATAATAATATTTCAATGGCTTTTCTCGCCATATTTAATTAACTTGATGTATAGAGCCCATCCGCCAAAAACACAAGAAGAAATAAATATACAGAAAAGCTTAGAAAATGTTGCTAAAAAGAGTAACATAAAAGTCCCTAAATTGAGAATAGCTGAAGTAAATATACCCAATGCATTTTCCTATGGAAGCCCATTGACAGGCAATTTTGTTGCTGTCACAAGAGGGATAATTAATGTTATGCCTGAAGATGAATTGGAAGCTGTATTAGGTCATGAAGTTGGGCATTTAAGGCATAGAGATGTAACTTTCATATTAGCATTAAGCTTGATACCTTTAGCCGTATATTATTTAGGTCAAATATTAATTTGGAATGGTATTTTAGGTGGGGGTAGTAGTGGAGAAAGAAATCAAATAAGCGGTAATGTTTTGTTACTGATTGTTGGCATAGTTTTAATTGCAGCTGGCGTTTTATTTAGGTTTTTGGTTGCACATTTTAATAGATTAAGAGAATATTATGCTGATGCAAATAGTGCAATTGTAACTAGAGATCCAAAAAAGCTCCAAAGAGCATTAGCAAGGCTTGAAGTAATGTATGATTCAAGTTCTAGACTTAGAAAACAAGCTAAAAATAATTCAACTGCTCAAATGCTCTTCATAATAGCTCCATTAGTGGAAGCGCAGGGAGGATTTTTCTTTAGCATAGATTCTCCTCATGCAAGAATTCACATAGATGATATAGATGAGGTAGTTGAAGAGCTAAAGAATAAAGATACCGATCCAAAAGAAGAAATAATTGCTACACATCCACCAACGCCCAAAAGATTAAGATTTTTAGATAATTTGGCTAAAAAACTCGAATATCTTTATTGATCTTTCAATTTGTAGCTTTTTGTTTTCCCATGCACAACTTCTTCTATATATCCCATTTCAACAAGTTTTGAAAGCCTTCTATAAAGGGGCGTCTTTGGTATATTTGTTTCGCTTATGATTTGATTAGCTGTTGCAATTCCTCCTAACTTTTTTATTGCATTTAAAATTTGTTTATCTCTTTCATCTAGCTCCTGCCCTTGAATTTTTTCTTTTTTATTATTTTTTCTTTTTATTAATATTAAAATTATTAAAATTACTATAATTATGGAAATTATTAAAGCTATAGTATAAGTGTAGTTGTTTGATTTGTGAGGAACTAATTGTTGAGTTGATATACTGTATTGAATTAATATTCTTCCAGGAGGCATCAGTATTACAGGTGAATTTGATGAATAGTATACTGAGATAGGGGTTGGATTTATATTTATAGGTATTGAGTTTTGAGGGAGAAATACTTTTGTATAATAGTTTTCGCTTATGTTTAATGTCCAAATTATACCTTGTTTACTTGTTGAAGCTAAAGAAAGGTAAGTTATATTTAATAGCCCTGTTTCGTTAGCCAAAACTATTAGATCCGTTCCATTGAAATCCATGGGCATAGTTTGAAAATTGTTTAAATAATATGCCATATAAGCAGAAGGCTGGTAAGCTGGTATAACTATAGCCTCTGGTGGAGATGTAACATTAATTATGCTAACAGAAATCAAATCTCCCGCGTTATCAACATATATATTGTTTTCTACATATGTAAAACTTCTGGCTATGCTAATTGACGTTAAAACTATTATTATGGTAATTATTATTATAGCTTTCTCAAGGTTTTTAATCAATCCTTGCAACTGAAAGCCTCACCCTTTAGGGCGGTGATGAGAAAAGTTTTTTAAATTTAAAAACTTAAAATTAAGACAGCTGCCAAAGGGGTATGCGTGACTGAAATATAAGGTACGCCTCTACCACAAATAACAAGTGTAATATAGGAATCGTGTAGGGAAGCCCTAAATCAGGGCCAAAGTGTATATATGTGTGTCCCTACACATTAAAAACATATCCTCAAGTCCCTAGGATCCACAGATAGAGGGTTCTCTGTGGTGAGGGATAGGAGTAATGGGTTGAAGGCCCAGCCAGTGCTGACCAGGACGAATGGAGCGGAGTTGGTAAAACCCACTAGCTATGAATTGATGAAAATTAAGACAGTAAACCACAAACCTATGATTCACCTTGAGGGAACCCTCACCCTACAGGGTGGAAAGGAGGTCAGCTACCAATTAACGAGTTATAAAAATCTTATAAATTCTTAACTCTCTTGTTTTTTGGGTGAGAGAAATGCCCAAGTTATTTATCACTAGAGAAATACCTTTTCCTGCAACAGAAAAGATGAAAAATATATTTACAGTTTCTATTTGGCCCAAATATATTCCGCCTAGCAAAGAGGAAATAATAAATAATGCAAAGGGTTTTGATGCATTGGTAACTACTTTAGAAGATAAAGTAACGTGCGATATAATAGAATCGTTATCTCCACAACTCAAAATTATAGCCCAGTATGCAGTTGGATTTGATAATGTAGACTTGGAATGTGCAACAAAGCATGGAGTATATGTAACAAATACGCCAGACGTTTTAACAGATGCAACAGCGGACATAGCATGGGGATTAATTTTATCTGTATCAAGAAGAATTGTAGAGGCTGATAAGTTTGTTAGGAGCGGTAAGTGGTTTTTATTAGGTTCAGCATGGCATCCCGCGTTAATGCTCGGCTACGATGTTTATGGTAAAACTTTAGGAATAGTTGGTGGAGGAAGAATTGGTTACGCAGTAGCTAAGAGAGCTAAAGGCTTTTATATGAAAATTCTTTATAATAGCAGAAATAGACATAAAGAAATGGAGGATCTTGGAGCAGAATATGTAGATTTGATTACGCTTTTTAAAGAAAGCGATATAGTATCTTTGCACGTCCCTTTAACTAATGAAACCACAAATCTTGTTGATGAAAAGCTTTTAAGATTGATGAAAAAGACTGCTTTTTTAATAAACACCTCTAGAGGGAAGGTTGTCGATTTAAATGCATTGTATAAAGCATTAAAAGAAGGGTGGATTGCTGGAGCAGGCTTAGACGTTTATCCATCAGAGCCTTTAGATCCTAAAAATCCTATAGTTAATTTAGATAACGTAGTTTTATTGCCCCATATAGGAAGTGCAACCCATGAAACTAGGGCAAAAATGGCTGATTTAGTTTATCAAAACTTAGAGATGTTTTATAAAGGTGAGGTACCAATAACATTAGTTAATAAAGAAGTTTTGAAAATAAGGAAGCCAGGTTTTTAATAATACTTTCATTTACCTCTCTCACACGTTATATATTATAGTGAAATTGTAATTAGTTTTATTCAATATTTTAACCTGGGCTTAGATATGGATAATCTAACTGGAATAGAGTCTTTAGATGCTCTCTTAAGGCCTTTTAATAAAGGAGAAATTATAGAGGTCTATGGCAGTTGGAACATAGTTTTATCTATTTCTCATGTAACGATAGCTTCCCTATCTAGGTATGGAAGGGTAGGTGTTATCTATGTGCAAGACTATGGAAATTTGGATCCTTATTTTATAAGGAGGATGGTAAAAATACTTAGAGGGAACTTTGATAATATATACATAACAAGGGCCTTTAGGAGGTATGATATACCGGATCTAATAAAGGGGGTAGAAGGTTTAGATAACCTAGTTCTAATAGATCCGTATCTTTTCTCGCCAACTAGCCCATTAAATTATAGTCTTCTGACACCTATAACTGGAGCAATAAAAGAAAGTTCATCGAAATTCATGATAACAATTATTTTTAATAGAGAAACATCTTTAGGGAAGTTCTTGCCTGAGGGAGGTAAGTTCCACCATCATATATTGCATTCAATAGTTAGGGTAGCCCCATATAGGAATGGAGTTGAAGCTGTTTTAATAAAGCATTATGCTAAGTCGGTGCCTAAGATTTCTTACATATCTTATAAGGAACTTGGAGATGAAAGATTATGGGTAGGACAACACCTTCTACAAGAATGGCTATAGAGGAAGAAATAAATAGGCTATTAAGGATAGCTGATTATATGGATTATAAGGATAAGGATAGAGTAAAAGAAATAATCAAGGAAGCTTATAATTTGATAGGCTATTATCAATTTGAAGGAATTTATGATCCTTTAGAACCTATAATCTTGAGTTTAATAGTTTATATAGCTAAAAGGTGTAAATGATGGAAGGATTACTTTTAGATGCAAAATATAATAAAGGAGTTTTAACTTTATATTTCTTAAGCAATAAAATAGAAGAAATAAATTTTAAGGCTTATAGAATAGCTTATATAGAGCCCTTTAGTATGGAATTATATAATATGTTGGATCAGCTTAATTTTATTCATGAAATAATAGAAGAGGACTGGCTTTTACCTCCATATTATGACTCTAAAAAAACAATATTAAAAATAAGATACTTAGGCAATAGTAGGTTTATTAAGAAAATAGAAGAAAAAGGTTTAGGAATGCATGTTAATAATTTTCCAGGTGAAATAAATCTTATTCTTAGAGAAAAAAATTTGTATCCAGGTTTTTTATATGATATGAATAAACTTGAGATGAAAGATAATGATGATCCTCTATACGAATTACCTAAAATAAGGTATGCATGCGTGACCTCTTTAAATAGATATGGAAAGGATGCATCTTGGTATGATGTAAAATATTATAGAGTTAGCATAAATGATGAAAATTTTATTATAAAAAACTTAGAAGAGCTCTATGATATAATAAAGGAAAATAACATAAACATAGTTATGGCAGATATAAACTCTTTAAGTGAAATCAAAAATCAAGGTTTTATTTTAATACAGAAGCCCTTTAATATAGGTATTTATGGTTTAATAGAATGGTCAAGAATATCAGGTCTTACACTAAGGCAGGCAAGCAATTCATCTATTGGAAAAATTCTAACTTCTGCTGAGGCTTTAGAGGCTATTAAAAGGCATTATGAAATAAAGAAAGTTAAAAGAATAGAACCTTGGAGAACCCTTGCTAGCATGGAAATAGCCGATAGAGCAGGAGCTATATTTATTCCAAAGCCCGGAGTTTATTTTAATGTTTACCAGTTGGACTTCTCAAGCCTTTACCCTAACATAATAGTTTTAAACAATTTGTCTGCAGAAACAGTTAACAAAGCTAATTGCATTAAATATGAAATTAAATCTATAGGTCATAAGGTTTGCTTTGATAGAGAAGGCTTAGTTCCGAGCGTGCTTAAAAGGCTTATAGAGAGGAGAGAGAAGATAAGGCCTTATAGGGAAGACTTAATTTTTAAGGAAAGGTTTGATGCAATAAAATGGATATTGGTAACAGGTTTTGGATATTTGGGTTATAGAAATAGTTTATTTGGAAGCGTATCTGCATACGAAATTGTTACGTCAGTAGCAAGGGAAATAATGAAGAAATCGTATGAAATTTCTATCAAAAATGGGTATAAAGTAATAAACTATATTATAGATAGTTTGTTTTTGATTCCAGAAGACCCTAAGGTTGACATTGAGGAACTTTCTGAAATTATAAGTAAAGAAGTTAATATAAAGTTAAGAGTTGAAGATAGGTTTCTTTGGCTTGTTTTCCCATATACAGAAAGGTGCTTGGGTTCAGCAGGCAAGTATTATGGATTAAGGGATGATAAAACATTAAAAATAAAAGGAATAAATGCTGTGAGGAAAAACGTGCCCGATATTATAAAACATGCAGAGATAAAAGCTCTAAACGTTTTAAAAAACGCATCTGATAAGGAAGAATTTTATAATTTGTTAATAAAGGCAAAAGAATCTTATGATAATGTAAAAAAAGAGTTAATCAATGGTGATATTAATGAGGAATTACTTGTTATAAGTAAGAGCATAAATAAGATAGGGAAAACACAACAGATTAGGGCAAGCAGGCTTTTATATGGATTGAGCGATTCTATATCCTATATAATAAATAGTAATGGAAATCCAATACCTGTTGAATTTTATGAAGGTAAATATAGTAAAGAATATTATTTAAAATATTTGGAGAGGTCTGAAATAGAAATGCCTTGGTATTTTCTAAATAAAAATTGTAATACATCATGAAAATTCTCTCTAAAATTCCTCTTTTACGTAGTACAGGAGTTTATAGTTCTCAAAGATATTACCAGAGCTCTCTACCTATCTAGTGCTATAAAGTCTTAAGAATACAATTTTAGCCTATTAGATTCAGGCCGAAAGGCCCAGGTGAATTGGAATGGCAAAAGGCAAGAAGGAAAAGAAGTCAGAAGGTGCTGCTGAAAAGAAATAAGCTAATAGCTATCTAATGTTAATTTAAAAATTAATTTCACTTTCTTGTTTTTTATATTTTTATAATTTTTTATTAGTTAAAAATTTTATTGATAGATTAAAAATTTTTTATGATTTGGAGTTATTTAAATATTTCCCCCTGCAATATTTTTAATGTAGGAGGTCAAATCTATTTTAAGAAGGCAGTAATACTCATAAAGGTGAAACAATGTGCTAAAGATGGCCATACTTCACACTAGAATAAAGCTTGGGGCAAGAAGAACAAACATGAAGAGGCTGGAAGAAATAATAAATAGAGTTATGATAAATCATGATGATATAGACTTGATTTATTTACCGGCATATCCCTTAACAGGACCTATAGTCGGGTATTACCCAAATCAAAAAGTAAAAAATATGTTAAAAAACTATGCCGAAAGGCTTAACGAATCTGAAATACAGCAAAACCAGACATTTATGTTTGTATCCAAATGGTCCCACGAATTCGGGATATATGTTATAGCTGGACCAATAATAGAAAGAGCAGGTCCAAGGCTCTATTTGACATCATTTGCGAGCAATCCTCAAGGAGAACTTGCTGGAAAATATAGAAAAATTGCTATAACAAAGGCTGAAGATGAAAACGGCTTAACTCCAGGTAAGAATGTTGAGATTTTTAATATTAAGAAGAAAAACGCAAATGTAGGGGTTTTTATAGATGAAGACCTAGGATATCCTGAGATATTTAAAGCTTTAAGCTATATGGGAGTAAACGTTATAGTAGGTACAATGCTACCGTATGAATCTAGGTTTTTTAAGATGAAAAGTGAAAGCGAAACTTCTATTTTGACTTTAGATACTGAAAGTATTAACAACTTTTTGGCAGTAAGAAGCAAGGAAACCAATTTACCTGTTGTGCTAGTCGGAGGAGCTGTGGAAGGATTTAACAATAATGGGTATGTGGCTTTTATGCCTACTATTACCTCAGAACCAGAGATAGGAGTAGTAAAGGAAAGGATAATGGGTTATGATGATATAGATTTACCCGTTATAATAGAAGTTGATACAAGTACAAAATCAATGCAGTATGATTCTATAGCAAGGCTTGTTCTTAAAAATCTATGTAGAAAAAGCGGATCAGAAGAAAATGAAGAGGAGTTTTAATGAATTAAGCTACTGGTCCTATAACAATTTTGCCTGCCATTTTATTTATAGTCTCTACTTTTTTGTCTACCATCTCTTGTATTTCATTAATTTCATTATCTGTTAAATGGGCGAATCTTCCTTGTAATTTTAAATATTCCTTAACAGGTTTTCTTTTTGCTATTGGAAAAGTTACTTTGAAGTTTCCATGATCTATTTCATAAATAGGGAAGATACCTGTTTCTGTTGCTAGCCTTGATATAGTTATACCTAAAGCAGGGTCAAAACGCCAACCAGTTGTACATGCCATTAATACTTGTATAAATGATGGTCCTTCATTTAGAACCTCTAAACCTCTTGCAAACTTGTTTATCATATCCATTGGGTATGCTGGATTTGCTGTTGCAACATATGGTATGTGGTGGGCTGCTGCAATTCCTGCTATATCTTTTTTATCTCTCCATTCACCTCTCCATACCTTACCGGCAGGAGTTGTGGTTGTCCAAGCACCGTGTGGAGTTGAACCGCTTCTTTGTATTCCAGTATTCATATATGCTTCATTATCATACAATACATACATTACTGGGTCTTTTCTTTCCAGCATACCGCTTAGGCTTTGTAAGCCTATATCAACTGTACCTCCATCACCAGCAACTACAACAACCTTTACATCTCTGTTTTTATCCATAATCCCCTTTCTTTTCATTGCTTTTATTGCAGCTACAATACCGCTTGCCGATGCTCCTGAATTCTCAAACGCTGAGTGAAGCCATGGAACCAGCCAATTTGAATATGGATACCTTGTTGTTGAAACTTCAACGCAGCCAGTAGCATTTACAACTATGGTATCTTTGCCAGTTACCTTTGTAAGCATCCTCATTATTGTGCCTGCAGTACAACCAGGACATAACCCATGGCCACTTATGAAAAGTTCTTCTCTAGGCAAATCGTAAAGACTTTTTATCCTCAATACTTTCTTTGTTTCGCTCATTCTCTCACCCCATAAAATATAGTTTCCTTATGTTTCTTCCCTTCGTAAGCTAATCTAGCCAATGCCAAAAAGTCCTCATACTCAACAGTTCTTTGCCCTATTCCAGCTATCACGCTTATTAAATTAAGATTAAGCCCCTCTCTAACTATAGCTCCTGAAATTTCATTAGCTAAAGGACCTTGGAATGGTGCACCATAGCTAATCGCTCTATCAATAACTAAAAGGGTCTTCTTATCGCTAGTATATTCAATGAATTTTTGTAGTGGGAAAGGTCTATATAATCTTACTCTTAATAGCCCAACTTTTATTCCTTCTTTTCTTATATCCGGTAAAAAAGCTTTAAGAGTAGAGGCGTAGCTGGCATTTGTCATAATTAATGCATCAGCATCTTCACACATATAGCACTCCATTAAACCATAACTCCTTCCAAAAGCCTTGCCAAATTCTTCGTCAACCTTTTCAATTGTTGGTAATGAGTTATTTACAGCAACAACTTGTTGATATTTAAATTCATAATAATATTCTGGAGGTGTTATAGCGCCTATGCTAACAGGCTTATCAGGATCTAGTTTATATGGATATTGTTTCTTTGGAGCAAATTTAATAACCTTTTCCTTGCTTTCAGTTATAACAGGTTCAATTGTATGGCTCATTACATAGCCATCATAACCAACCATAACTGGTAATAAAATGTTTTGATCTTCAGCTATTTTATAGGCCTGTATTATTGTATCATAGGCTTCTTGAGCTGTATGGGCAAATAATATTATCCAACCGCTATCTCTCGCATTAAATAAATCGCTTTGATCATTCCAAATGCTTATGGGTGCGCTTAAAGACCTCATTGCGACGCTCATAACTAACGGTGCTCTTAATCCAGATGCTATATGGAGCATCTCATGCATTAAAGCAAATCCTTGGCTTGCCGTTGCTGTAAAGGCTCTTGCACCAGCTAAGGAAGCAGAAATTGCAGCGCTTAAAGCGCTGTGTTCGCTTTCAACGTGAATGTACTCTGCGTCCAATTCTCCCTTTGCTATAAACTCTGATATTTTTTCTACAACTGTTGTTTGTGGGGTAATTGGATAAGCAGATATTACATCGACATCTAAATCTTTAACAGCATTTGCAATGGCATGATTAGTACTTAATGGTATTGCTTTTCTAACAGTTTCTAAAGCCATTTATGCCACCTCAACTGGTACCATTTCTATTGCCTTCACAGGACACTCCTGAGCGCACATACCGCATCCCTTACAAAAGTCCGAGCTGACATCATAGCTTATTTTATATTTTCTGTTCTTCTTTGTTGTATATTCTTTATCTAATTCTAGTATGGCATTATCTGGACAAACATACCAACAAATTCTACATCTTGTGCAAGTTTCTTGGTTTATAACTGGTATTAATACTTTCCAATCCCCTGTTTTGTATTCTAAACTATTTCCCGGATTTACAACAATACCTCCAGGAGCCATTTCTTTAAAAGAAACTAAATTTTCCATTTATACCGCCTCCTGTAATTTCATAACTATGGTATTCTCATAAGCCTCTTGAACTGCTGAAGCATTAGCTTCCCCTATTTTTCCTGGGAACCTGCTCTTAATAACGTTAATTATTGTCTCAATTTTTAACAAGTTAGTTGTCTTTATAACTGCTCCTAAAATTGCTGTGTTTACTATATTAGCTTTTAGCCATTTTAACGCAATGCTCGTTGCATCTACTGTTGAAACATTAAAGTTGTTTGGCAAATTAAGCTTTTTCATTAATTCGTTAGGCATTAAGGGTGTGTTAGCAATAAAGTAGCCTCCTGGCTTTAAACCCTCAATATATTCATGTTTTAATAGACTTTTATCAAGAATAACAACTACATCGGGCTTTTCTATTGGAGTTCTTGGTATGTTTGGGTTATTTGTAACCCTTGTATATGCTCTAACTGGTGCACCCCTTCTCTCTGCACCAAATTCAGGGAAAGCTAATGCATATTTTCCCTCAATAATTGCTGCAGAAGCCAACACTTCTCCCGCAGTAACTGCTCCTTGACCCCCTCGGCCGTGCCATCTTATTTCTAATGTATTCAATTGAATCGCCCCTTTTGTTATATAGTGTTTAGGGATTAAATATTAAGCTATATTGTTCATAAAATTATACCTAATGGTATACTAAAATTGATAAAAGTCATTTTTATTAGAAATGCTTTTTATTTAATTTAACGGCGTTAAAGATATAAAGGGGGATCTATACAGTATATATTTGGGGGAACGAGTATGAGCTTAAATTCAACTAGAAGGATCCAAAGGTTGGGAGGTTCTAGTTTAATAGTTACTTTACCTAAACAGTGGGCTAAAAAGCTAGGATTAAAAGTTGGAGATGAATTAATGATATTGGAAGAAGGAGATCATTTAAAACTCATACCTTCCGATAATAATGCTGTTAAAAAGGCTGAGACTGTATCAATAAAATACAATGGAATTGCAAAAATTGCAGGCCCAAAAATTATATCTGATTGCGCATTTATACATGGATACAAAAAAATAACAATAAATATTAAGGGATTAGATGATATAACATACTCTCAATTAGTAAAGGGATTAGATGAGAATGACAAAGTAGAAAATGTAACAGAAGGAATTGATTCATTGGAAGTAGAGTTGCTAAGCCCTCAAGAAGAAGATCCAAATAAATTCATTAAAGAATTGAACTCAAGACTTCAGGAAATGATAGATGTCGCTATAAATGAAGGAAGCGTAAGTAAAGATTTGGAAAAAATAAGGAAGGAGGCAGAAGATATATCAATGACTGTATTAAGGATTTCAAAAAGGGAAGGTGAGCAACTAGATGCTATATCATATGGACTAATAATTTCATTACCTAACTTAGTTTTCAGTTATTTAGTTGCAGCTAATAAGGAGCAACTTAACAAAAACTCACAAACTTTAAAGATGGTTATAAGTGATTTATTAGGAGGTATAGCATCTAATAGTGGAAGAAGGATTTTAAATGCAGTAAAAATTGCAAGTGAGACAAAATCATTATTAAAGAATGAGGGGTCCGATGGAATATTAATTAGTCTATTCTCAATAATAGAGAGCATAGGCACAAAATTAATATGTCCAGCCATAATTGAAGAAAATGAAGTATCTAATTTCAGAGAAGATTGATACAGAGTAGCACCTATAAAAAGATGTAACCCTTAAGACCTCAGGGAACCCTTCAGGGCGGGGAGGAGGTCAGCTCTAAAAGCTTAAGTTAGCCTAGTCCAGAGGGTATAACTAAGATTACCTTATTTATATCTATTCGGGTTCGTTGCTATATGAAATGGCGCAGTTTCTAATTTAAGGATATACAGAGGTTAGCATTGGTTAGCATTGGTACAGTGCCAAATTAGTGGCAAATCACAGGGCTAAATCTTTGGCAAAAATTTGCCAAAACGATGTGGCAAATTGCCGCACTGCTGGTTTCTGTACCATCATATAACGCAGTTTGTAAGGGCTTTCAAGGGTATGTAAGGTTTGCCACTTAATTTTGCCACTTGGTTTG
>NZ_JAWDMQ010000018.1:0-26980 GCF_046536515.1 Caldisphaera sp.
TTCAATAACCTAGCAGAGTACGAACTGAAGAGGTACTCAAGGGGCTTTATTGGCTCGTTAAAGAGGACGCTAAGATATGAAATTGACATAATAAGGGGGTATGGTTATACGCTGAGAGACTACTTACAAGAGCCTGCATTTAAGAAAAGGCTCTACCTGAGACCATTCGCAGTGCTAGTTTACGGCATAGCCAGCCTTGAGGGGATTTACAGATATGATAGGCGGTTTAATAACCATGACTTGGTCTACTACAACTCGTTGCTGAAGATCAGGGATCCTGTCAAGGAGCTGAGTGTAGACAAAAGGTACGCGGCAATGATCATACCAATCGGCACCGCGATGCAAATAGGTGTTGATTGGGCGGCCGAGAGATTAAAGCTCGCTGGGCTCCGGCCGTACCTATGTGAAAGAATTAGAGGAATGGCACTAGTCGGCATGAGGGATAACAGCGCAATAGATACTATAAATAAGAATGTCTACATCAAGCTGACTAGTTGCAAGCCGCTTGATGAGATATAAAAGAAAATAGTTAATCAACGCTTGGGACAAACTTTTGCTGAAGTACATGCTAGTAATGAGAGATTAGCATTAATCTTATTGAAAAACTTTTTATTTTAAAATATTAAAATTTATAATAAAAAATCTTTTCTTATTTCAAATCCTTAAGTTTATTATAATTTAAAAATGGTTAAATTAACTTATTTAACGGTGGAAAATTGGTTAAATATGAAATTGTTGGAAGTGAAATGCAATATCTTCTTGCTGAATTAAATAACGAAGAGGAGATTTATGTTGATGGATCCCATATAATATACAAAGACAGCAGCGTATCATTGAATGCAAAAATGCAGGGAGGCTTTCTAGGAGCTTTAAAAAGAGAAATTACCGGATCAACTTTTTTCTTATTAGAAGCAAAGGGCCCTGGTAAAATAGCCCTCTCATCCCCTCTTGCAGGAAAGATAGTTAAAATTGATTTAAACGGAAGAGGTCTTTTAGTTGAGCACACATCATTTTTAGCTTGTGATAAATCAATTAATTACAACGCTAAATTAGGCAGCTTAACAGCAGGTTTATTTGGCGGGGAAGGTATATTTTTAGCTAAATTAGAAGGTATTGGTTCAGCATTTTTACATGCAGTTGGCCAAGTAAATCAAATACATTTAAATAATGGTGAATTACACATTGAGGCATCGCATTTACTTGCATTTGATGAAGGGTTACAATATGGTATATCCAGAGTGGGAAACTTAAAAACCATGTTATTTGGTGATGAAGGTCTCTTCTTCGTTAATATTAAAGGTGAAGGAAACGTTTACATAAAAAGCTCTTCAAGAAGAGATGTTGCATTATCTATAGCAAAGTATTTGCCCAGAAGACAATAATTTTGGGGTTAAGAAATGATAAAGCGAACGACAAGCCCCTTCTAGGGGCGGGGTAAAGTTTTTTAAAATTAAAAACTTATTATAAATTAAGACAGGAGAGATGGTTGGATTTGTTGGAATTCAATAAAGTCACAAAGTTTTTTAATAAATTCAAAGTATTAGATGAAGTAACATTTAAAGTAAATTCAGGAGAGATAGTTGGATTTGTGGGCCCAAATGGAGCAGGTAAAACTACATCAATAAAAATTGCAGCAGGCATTTTAAAACCAACAAAAGGAGATGTTTTAATTGATGGTTTAAGCGTTATTTCTAAAAAAGTTGAATCATCTAAAAGGATTGGTTGGGTACCTGAAATACCTGTTTTTGAATCAGATTGGAAAGCAATTGATTATTTTAAATATTTAGCAGGCTACCATGGAATAAGTGGTAAACAAGCAGAAATTTTAGCAAAGGAATTGCTATCTCAAGTTAATATATGGGAAAGCTCTAATAAAAAGCTTAAAGATTTTTCTCAAGGTATGAAGAAAAGGTTTGCATTAGCAGTTTCAATGATATCAAATCCTCAAAACTATCTTTTTGATGAGGTATTAAATGGCTTAGATCCAGAAGGAATTGCATTCTTTAGGGAAAAAGCTAAAGAATTTAAAAAATCAAATTGCTCTGTTTTATTTTCTTCCCACATATTAAGTGAAGTTGAAGCAATAGCGGATAAAGTAGTGTTAATAAATAAAGGGAAAATTTTGGCAATAAAAACAATTGATGAAATAAAGTCTGAGGCAAAAATTGCGCTAAGAGTAGTTGTTGAAAATCCTGATGAAAAATTAATTGATGTGCTATCATCTTTTGGCAAAGTAAATAAAATTAATAATAATTCTTTTGATTTAGACACAAACGCAAACCCAAGCGAAGTAAATGCAGCATTAGTTAAATTGGGCTATAAGGTTTCAGAAATAAACAAGAGCGGAGGGCTTGAAGAGTACTTCATGAGGTTAACTAAAGGTGATTGAAGTGAGTTATGCTTTTAGATATGATTTAAAAAAGTCATTATCTTCTAAAGCATTAATAATTGCAATAATTCTTTTAATATTAGCCGGTATAGGAGCTGGTTATTTATTTTCTAGAGAAATAGAGGTAGGTTCAAATTATTATTTTGTTTCAAATTTTGTATCAACTAATAGAACTTATCTTTTAGAGGGTTATTTAATTAGCGCTAATGGACAGATAATTTCAAATGCGAAAATTTTCTATAATGGTAAAACAGCTATAACAAATTCAAAAGGCTTTGCAGAAATTAACTTAACAGGAGTAAATGAGGTAGGAGTAGCAACGTTAAATTTCCAGCTTTCTAACGTTAATTATACTGCATCGATAACAAACATGGCAGTAGTTAATATACAGGGAAAAACAGGTGAAGTTTATGCCTCCATATACCTACCAAAAGGAAATTGGAGTTGCAACATATATTATGGACAACTATCTCTTTCAATGATTAAAAATATTTCTTCTTTACCAAAAGAATTATATAAAATAGCAGAATTAAACCTATCAAGTGTTGGAGAACCCATCTTATTTAGCCAAAAGGTTAATATAGAACAGAATTCTTCAAAGCCTATTGTTTTCTTAAATACCGATTGCAATTCAACGCAATTAAATTACACAAACTATTATTCATTTACTATACCTTCGTTGATAAGTAAAGGATTAGAAGGAAGTGCATTAATTTCTTCTCTAACTGTTTTTGCAGAGTTTTTCCCTCTATTAGGATTATTTTTAATAAATGATGCTTTCGTAAAACCTAGATCAAGTAAGGCAATTGAATTTATCTTGTCTAGGCCTATAACAAAAGGACAGCTTTTTATATCAAGATTTACTTCAGGCTTAATCGCTATGCTGATTTCATCAATTGCAGCCGGTATAGTAATTCCAATAGCTGTTTCGTATGTATTAAATGCAAGTATAACTTATAGCTATATTTTATTTAGTATTGCAGCATTAATAATAAGCTCTATTAGCTTTTACTCATTGCTTTATTTAATAGCATCTATAAGTTATAGAGGTTTTATTGGGATATCTATTGCATTTTACCTAATATTTTACTTGTTTGATATATTTGAAATATTATCATTTTTAACAGGAAAAACATGGTTGGCATATATTAGTCCATATGCAGTATCATCAATGATATTGCAAAAAATATCAACAAGTTCATTTTCTCTTTTAATTAATATAAATTATACATTTGTAACGATAGCTGCAACACTATGGATTTTCTTGCCTGCTATTTTATCATTTTTTATATATGTTAAATCTGATAAAATTTAATTTTTTTATTTGTTTATTGTTTGCGGTATTGGATTTAGATTCAATTCGTGGAATGCCAATATAGCATAAATATCTGCTATTAATATAAATATTGCACCAACTAGAACTATAAGTAATATGGCTCCCCACCAATAAAATTTACCAACTTCCTCAAACCTTTTAATGCCAGAGGACTTTGCTAATTCATAATAAGAATTTCTAATGAAATATCCATAAGCTAAGATCACCAAATAAGCAATTATTACTGCAGCTATTGCTAATCCTGCACCCAAAATAATGCCGTGAGAAACCATTGTAAAAATAGATATAACAGAAACGAAAGCAAAGATTGCAAAACCAATAATACCTGCTATTATAGCCTTTAATGCATTATCAAATATTAAACTATTATTATAAGCATTAGATAACTCATATAGAGCGATTAGTATTAAAATTAATCCTATTATGGCCAAAATGCTTCCCACTTGAGGTATTAAACCTAAAATAACTAAAATAGATCCTATTAATCCGAAATTTGAGCTTGATATTATCTTATTTTTTAATTCATCTCCCAAATTTTTCACCATTTTTAATTATTTTAACTAATTTATATATTTTATAGCTAATATTTTTCTATTTTATAATTTTTTCAATAATAAAATTAAATAATATGTTTACAAGAAAATTTTTATTGCTTTCAATAGCCGGATTATCTTCTTTTGTTGTGGTTTGGGGTTATCCAGCTAAAGGGGGTATGAATGGGGCATTGCCCTATGACCCCCGTGAAGTCCAAGGGCTGAAAATACAATTTTATGAAAATTCAATGAAGCCCAAACCCCTAACATAGTTTTTTAACAACTATTAATAAAAAGGGCAGCAATCCAAAAGTATTAAAATTATAGCTGAATTCAAATTGATTAAAGATGCAAATTATAAACCAAATAAATTTTTATATTCAAAAAGGACTCAATGCCTCAGGGAATTAAAAATGAGTTTTAAAGATATAGGCAAGAAATCATTAATTGTTTTTATTTTGTTATCGTTTGTATCCCTTTTTGCTGACATGACATATGAGGGGGCTAGATCTGTTTCAGGAGCATATTTAGATGCTTTGGGAGCGACAGCTATTTTAGCTAGCTTAGCTAGTATTGGAGAATTTTTAGGTTATGTTATGAGATTTTTCAGCGGGGTAATAGCAACATATTTAAAATCAAGTATAAGTTATTGGGGTTTAACAATTTTAGGCTATATATTAAATTTATTTGCTGTCCCTCTTCTAGCTTTTTCAGGACATTGGGAATTAGCAATTTTATTCATATTTTTAGAAAGAATAGGAAAAGGTTTGAGAACTCCTTTAAGGGATACTATTTTAGCAGAAATTACTGAAAAAATTGGTAAGGGTAAAGCCTTTGGTCTTCATGAAGCTCTAGATCAGACAGGAGCAGTACTCGGACCTTTAATAGTGACATTATCTCTTTTTTCAACAAAAAACTATGAGTTTACTTTCTTAATATTGGCAATACCTGCTTCTATTTCATTAATGTTTCTTTTTAGCGCATACATTAAATATCCTAATATTAAAGCAGTTGAAAAAACGGCTAGCTTTAAAAGGAATTCATTAAGCAAAATTTTTTGGCTTTATACAATTTCTATGGCAATAGTAGCTCTTGGTTTTATGCATTGGATCAATGTATCATACATATTTAGTGCAAGTAATATATTGCCGGATTACTGGATATCTATAATGTATTTAATAGCTATGTTAGTAGATGGTATTCTTGCATTTCCAATTGGATTAATATATGATAGAGCTGGTCCAATATCTTTACTTATAACACCTATATTTGCAACTCTAATAGTTCCAATAATATTAATGCATAACTTTGTTTCTGCATTATTTGTTAGCATATTCTGGGGGATAGTGAATGGAATATATGAAAGCACTGCAAGAGCAGCCATAGCAGATATATTGCCAAATGAAAATAGGGCATATGGTTATGGGATCTTTGGACTATTTTATGGAACTGCATGGATGTCTGGTTCAATAATTTATGGTTTTCTATATCAAAACTTTATTAATTATATATCATTATTTGCTATAATAATAGAGTTAACTGCATTTATATTGTTATTTATTACCGCAAAACAGTTTAACAATTATAAGAAACAGTCCCTCTAATCACTATAGTTGGGAATTATC
This sequence comes from Caldisphaera sp., assembly GCF_046536515.1. GTDB lineage: Archaea > Thermoproteota > Thermoprotei_A > Sulfolobales > Acidilobaceae > Caldisphaera. The sequence continues at coordinate 5,884 of NZ_JAWDMQ010000018.1, forward strand.
GCCCTTTATGGTAGATTTTAAAATCGTCTCCTTAAAAATCTATAGAATTAATAAGCAGTTCTATTAATTTAATTAAGTATTTCTCAATTTTTGGTATATTATTTATGAGTAAAAATAATAAGCATGAACTAAAGGTTTCCCTTTTCATGCTATTGCATACTGCAAGTAGAGAATAAATTACCATAGCCAATAAGAAGCTTAACTTGCAGAAAACGAACATTTTGTAACTGCTTTAGCTGTTGACCCTAATTAAACATCTTCTGTTTGTCCTGTATGTAATACTAAGCTTGTTGAAACTGGTTATGGGGAGATTTAAATGTAATAAATGTGGGTTTGAGAAAGATAGGGATATTATTGCTAAGCTTAATATAGAAAAAAGGCGCTTATAAGATATTCCTGACCCCCCTGAATGTACCTTAAATGATAGATGTTAAACCGAACAGATATGGCCGAATCCTTTTTCACATTAATAGAAATCTTTTTATCTGTAAGTATAAACTGATGACCTTTCACGTTGATGTGGACTATGCTTAAAAGGGTGAGAGTAATACAAAAATATGAGCCTCATGTGTTGGGCTTAAAGGAGTATTATAATTAATCTACCGTTTGTAGGTAATTGAGGGCTAAGTCCCTACTTGATCATGAATAAAAATGATTGAAATGAAATTATAGGTGAAACAGGAACCTATGAGACACCCTAAAGAAAACCTTTTAGGGCGGGGGAGTTGTGACTACCAAGACTGGTATAGGTGACTTTGATATGACTTTCAGCGTAACACTGCCTATAAAGAAGTCCTTAATATATGCGAAACCTCGATGCCCCATCATTATCATATCGAATTTTCCAGTATTAGATTGCTCTAGTATTATTTTAGCTGGATCTCCTACAGCTATCTCATAGCTTATCTTATAAGATCCAAATGACTCTATCAATTTTACCAGATCTTTCATTTTATTTTCAGCAACTCTCTTCCCGCTTTCCACTACATCTTCTGTGACAAATTCACTAACTTCAGACATGTTGAGGGGAATTATATAGAGAAGTCTTATGCTGCTAACGTTGTTTAGCTTGCTAAGTCCCTCACTTATCCACTTTTCTGTTCCTTTAGAAAAATCGACTGGAACCAATAGGTTTAAAGCTTTCTTACTCATGACTACTCACCTCCATTGGTTTTATTTCCTTTTCAACATTTACTTCCCTTTCTTCAATAATTTCTAATTCTTTCCTAGCTCCATAATAGTCAATTATTTTTTCTCTAAGTTTTATGAAGAGTATTATGAATACTACTTGAAAAGCTGGTAAAAGTGAAGGTGCCATTGATGCAAGAAATGCAATCTGTGGACCAAGGGATGCAAGCGCCATGGTACTAATTGCAATAGCTGTAGCTTCATTCTTCGGAATACCAGTAAGTATTGTAACCATGGATGAGCTGTATGATGTTTCATTTTTCCTATTTAGTTTAACATACTTAAATAATACAGTAAAGATGGTAAGCGATACAGAACCAAAAACCATGGCCGAATAGAATACTCCAAGTACGTCTTTAATGTGGGTAATCAGCACACCGGAATGAGCGAAGAAAATTGTGAAAATTATTATCAGCATGCCAAGCATTGTAAGAGAAGGGAAAAGGGGACTTATTTTCTTGAATTTTTTCTGTCCCATTTTTCTAACCATTGCTTCATGTGTAGGTATAGCAAGGATAAGAGGTATAACCAATACTTCAATTATGGTCATAACTAGTCCCATTTCAACGTGAGAAATTGCTGCACTAGAAAGTGCAAATCCCCTGAGTTCGTTTGCAAGAACGCTATGTATATAAAGCGATGTTTCAACTGGAATTAATACAAGCGAAAGAATAAAAGAAAGAGCAACCATGGCTGTTGCTGAGTTTATATCTGCTCTCATCAACCCCACATATCCAATGCTCATTGATGAGCAAGGGACAAGCCATGCTATAAATAACCCAAGCCTTACATATGGATTACCAATAAAAAGATCTCCCAGAAAAAGTGCCATTAAAGGTCCATAGACAAAGTTAAGAATTATTACAGCTGTAACAACTTTTAAATTTCTAAATGCATTTCCCAGCGCTTTAACATTGAGCATCAACATCATTGGAAAGATCATTATGTATATTGATGCCATTTCAATAATTTGAAGCAAATTTATGTGATTATGAACCCAGCCCATATCATAATAACCTGCTAATAACCCTATGATTATCATCAACCCTACATAAAGGCCAAGCCATTTGTCAAGATTCGACCTTAATTTTTCCAATTTGCTGGTATTTTGCTCAAGACTACCCAAAGCCATCACCTAATAACCTATATCTCGCTCACTATCGATTTAATAGAGTTGGTTGTATATAAATTATTTACTGACTGGTCAGGTGGGTTTATAAGTTTCTTTTGATAATTTTCAAGACAAACCCCCTTTTGTAAGGGCGGTAGTTCACGGTAATCTTTATACTATTAAGGAGTAATTATCGCAAAATCTATAGTAGTTAATAACTTTTATATTAATTGTCTATCTTTTTATTTTGAATAAATCTTTCATTATGAGATATCCTGAAACATTCATTTCATTAAATTATGGGAAAGAAGAGAAATTAAAAATCATAGCATATATTATTCAAAGAGAAATATTTTATAGTTAAAATTAATTAATGTATTAAGGGTGAGAAAAGTGAGCTCAATAATTCTTAAGGGAAGATTATTTACAGGTTATGAAATAATTGAAAATGGAGAGTTAAAAATAACAGGGAATATAATAGAAAGAGTTGGAGAAAGAGATTCCTTTGACATAAATAAAGATGATAAAGTTTTTGATAAAGAGAACGGCAAACCTAGCCCTTTAGGACGGGGTAAAATTTTTTAAATCAAAAATACTATTTCTATTTGAAATGCCTTTAGATGCCTTCGTCTGGTCAACTCTTAAAGCATGAGGAGCGGGAGCCGATTTCTCCCGCAATATCGGCTTGGTGGATAATAGAGTAGCACTCATAAAGGAGTGTAACCCTTAAGACCTCAGGAAACTCACCCTTCAGGGCGGGGAGGAGGTCAGATTGCTTTAAAGCCATTTTTTATAGCTTCATTTTCAGTTAATCCCGTCTTTGCTATTAAATAATCTTTATATTTTGTTATAGCCGTTCCAACTAAACCCGAAAACTTATAATTTATACCACCTATATGATTTCCTGCTGTAAATCTCATTTTCCCAGCAACTGGAGCAAATGGTTGCCAATCAGGTTTTCCTGTTATAATGTTTCTTGATTGCGCCACGTCTCCAACTGCATAAACCTCTTTCATATATGTTCTCATATATTGATCAGTATTAATTGCCTTAGTTTCTCCAATAAAATTATTTCCTTTAACCAGATCTGTATTAGGTTCCACTCCTAAAGCTACTATTGTACCATCAACTTCATATTTGTTTTTGTTAGTTATAACTAATCTTCCTCCCTTATTTATTTCCAAGGTTTCTTCATTTAATTTCAATAACAAGTCTTTTGAAACAGTATCATTAATATAATGAGCCATATCCTCATCTAGAATTTTATTTAGCAAATAAGGATTTTTATGAATTAATATAACCTGTTTTCCATTTTTTACTAATGCTTCAGCTATCTCAATTCCTAATATACCCCTACTTATTATATCTATTTTATCTAGATTTCATTATATTTTCTTTTAATTCCCTTGCAAAAGCTGGATGATGTACATAGAAAATTCTTGACTCATTCTGACCTTTTCCCCGCCCTGAAGGGCGAGGTTTGTCGTTCGCTTTATCAAGAAGTAGGGATCCAGTAATATTAGCAGCAAGATCTTTAATGACGGGTTTTAGATAATTAATAACTTTATTAAATTTTTAAAAGACTATATTATCAAAAATCTTCTTGTAAATTTCCTCCTTTAACAATCTCTATAAATGTTTGACCTATTTCCCATAATTTAACTGTATCATGCTCATTAGGTCTTGGTCTAGAAGATAGATATACTCCGTATGGCTCAAAGAAATTTTTCTTTGGCTTGCCATAAGGGGAAAAAACTATAAATTCCTCAACGTTTCTTATTACGCTTAAAAGCATCTTATCTATGTAATTATATATTTCGCATACCCTATCATTTATTCTTTCTAAGGCCGTAATTCCAGCTATTATTGGCCCTTCATTTAAGTTTTCTAATATTTCATTCATTACTCCATCTATTTCTTCTTGATATGAAATTCCTTGATCTATATTAATATTAAAAACTCCATAAGTTGGATTTGTGATAGGGATGTTAATTAATATTGGTTTAATTAACTTTACTAATGGTAGTTCAGAAACATCATAGTTTAGGTTTTTTGAATCAACTTTTTTTAAACTAAGTATTGAGAGCCATGATGATATTGTATTTTGAGGTGGATTATTTTCAACAACACCTCTAAATGAGTTATCTAATAAATACAATAAAGTTTTAGGTCTACATTTCATAAATTCTCCATAACTTAATGCATCAATACCAATTAATGCAGCTTTGCTTGCAACCATTGTATTCTCTCCTCGAGGACTTCATAAGGGACAACCCCTATAATTCTGTCAACAGGCTCTCCATTAAAGAATAACATAGTTGTTGGCAAGCTCATTATATAATATTTGCTAGCTGTTATTGGAGATTCATCTGCATTAACTTTTGCAAATCTAATTTCTGTATATTTTCCAGATAAGTCTTCTAACATAGGAGAAAGTATATGGCATGGTGCACACCATGGAGCCCAAAAATCAATAACAACTGCTTTGTTTTTTGATATGAATTCGTCAAAATTGCTGTCATTTAATTCTACAGGTTCTGTATTTACAATTTCCTCATTTTTCTTAGTAGATTCTTTAATTATTTCCATAGCTTTTCTTGATAATATTTCCTTTAGTTCTGGATCATCTATGTCTGGCATGTCTAATCGCCTTAAATTTTATGTTAGGTATAAATGTTTAAAAGCATTGCTATAAATTTTAATTAATTTATATTTTTAATTATAAAAGTTTTGTATTTTAATTACTATAAACTAAAATTTTTTAGTAATACAGAATATTATAACAATTATGAGTTCTGTTAATAGGTTAAATTAGTGTAAAGCACGAATAGCTTAATAAGCTCTATTTTTGCAAAATACATTAGAAAAATAGGAGGGCATGAACTTAGAAGTGAATGAAGAATCGCGTAGTGGCGTGGACTTTATTGTTGGAAAGCACGTTTATGGTAGTTTATATGGTTTAAAACCAGAAATAGCTGATGACGAGGAACTTATAAGGCAAACAGTTCTTGATGCAGTAAAAGCAGCTAATGCAACACTTATACAATTAATGAGCTGGAAAATACCGGGAATTAAAGGAGGCGTCTCAGTAATGGCGCTTGTTAATGAAAGCCACATAGTTGTTCACACTTGGAAAGAGTATAGGTATGCAACTGTTGACGTCTATACATGTGGAAATCACACAAATCCTGAAAAGGCATACAAATTAATTGTGGAAAGGCTAAAGCCTGAGTACTATTCGTATAATTATGCAGACAGAACGCAATTCCCTACATCAAGTCCTGTAAAGAAAGAAATAAATTACGAAGCAATATCCAGTTAAATTTAATTTAGATTTGAATTTGTTTTTATTAAAATTTCTTTAATGGATATATAAAGAAAGTTTTATGAAATAGGTATATCAAATAAAATGATAAAAGAGAAACAACAATCTTTGTTTTTTAAGGCAGGGTGAAGATTTAAACTTCACTTTGTTATGAATTATGTGGAATTCCGTTAAGTTGTTCTACTATATGATTTGCGATAGGCAATAAAATTTCTAAGGATATTTTTACTGCAGATGGATTACCTGGGCTTACTACTACCAAGCACTTATCTAAAATAAATGCATTTGCTCTGCTCAATATAGCTCTATAGCCAATTTCATTTAGACTTTTTGATCTATGAAGTTCTCCAAAGCCTGGTAAAACGTCTCTAGCTAGTGGTTTTACTATATCAATAGTTATGTCTTTAGGAGAAATACCAGTTCCCCCAGTCATTAATATTATATCAGAAAACTTTATAGCATTATTTAATGAATTTAATATTTCATCTTTATCGTTTCTGACTATTGTTTTAAGCTTAAGTTCATGTCCGCTTTCCCCAATCATTTTTTCAACAATGGGCGTTATCTCATCTTTTTTCTTATCATAATATACGCTGTCACTAGTTATTATTAAGGCAAATCTTACCATAATTCTCACCTCATTAACTAGATTTATACAAAAATTAAAACCTATCCTTGCATTAATAATATGGTGATATAATGGTTGTACAGCTTTCAATTCCAAAAGACGTTAAAGCCCATGTAGCTATAATTGGTGGCTCAGGACTATATCAGGCAGACATAATTGAAGACTCTAAAGAAGTAAAAATACATACTCCATATGGAGAGCCAAGCGACTATTTAACAGTAGGATATATAAAAGGTGTAAAGGTTGCATTTTTGCCAAGGCACGGAAGGGGGCATAAATTTCCACCGCATATGGTAAATTATAGAGCTAATATATGGGCTTTAAAATCCATTGGCGTAAAATATGTAATTAGCGTTTCAGCTGTTGGAAGCTTAAATGAAAACATGAAGCCTGGAGATTTTGTTATACCTGACCAATTTATTGATATGACGAAACTAAGAAAATATACATTTTTTGATGGCCCTATAACAGTACACGTAAGTATGGCGGATCCGTTTTGTGAGGATTTGAGCAAAAAAATATTTGAGTCATCAAAATCTTTAAATTATAGATCACATCTAGGCGGTACATACATATGTATAGAAGGTCCTAGATTCTCCACAAGAGCTGAAAGCAGGGTTTGGAAAGAGGTATTTAAAGCTGATATAATAGGTATGACGCTTGTTCCTGAAATAAATCTTGCTTGCGAAGCGCAAATGTGTTATTCAACATTAGCCATGGTTACAGATTACGATGTTTGGGCAGAAAAACCTGTTACAGCTGCTGAAGTGGAAAAAGTTATGACTCAAAATATTGAAGGTGCTAGAAAGATACTTTACGATGTTGTACCCAAATTAAAAGGAGATCCTGATGAAAATCAATGTAGTTGCTGTAAGGCGTTAGAACATGCAATACAATGAGTTAAAAAGGGATCTGATTAAAGCTATAGAGGTAGCAAGGTCTTTAAAAAAACCTAGTTTAGATAATAATGTATTAATAATATCTGATTATATTTCTAGAACTGCAGGAAAAATATTATATATTGGTTTACTTTCTTCTGGGAAAAAAGTCACAATATTAACTCCAACGGAATCTGTAGAATATTCTTTACCTTATTATGAGCATTTTAACAATGTAATCATATTTTCATCGAATTCAAAAGATTTTAGGTCTGTCCATGCAGCAGAGGTTTCTAGGTTAATGGATGTAGAGGTTAGCTTTGTTTCTCCAAGAATGGAAGATACTTTAGAAGAAAGGCTTGAATACCTTAATGTTAATAGAATATTAGTTAATTCAAAAACACCTATTATTACAAATAGCATAGCTTCATTGTTATGGGTTCCTGAAGATTTAGGCGACAGGTATGAGAGAATTAAAAGAGAAATAGATGATCTAGAGAATTCTTATGAATGGCTTGTTAGCAAATACGGTTCTATTATTGAAAAAATGAAAAATTTTAATGAAGAATTTGTAATGTTTTATACCCCATCAACTGAGGCAGGTGCTATTTATTGCTATAATGTTATTCAAAACTGTATATATATTTTGCCTATAGAACTTTTAAACAATAGGATAAAATATAGAAAATATTTGATGACATCTACAGTTGATTCTTCTGATTTAAAAGACCTTATATTAATGCTAAAAATGAATTATTCTAATAATGAAGTTATAGAATTTAATACTGATCCTATAACAACAGGACTATACTCAATGCTATTTATATCTTTAATATCTAATAAACTAATTTAGGTGCAGGGTTTGGGATTTAAACAATCAATAGTATTAAGAAAAGATTTAAAAATGGGTCATGGTAAAGCGGCAGCTCAAGCTTCACATGCAAGTTGTGATGCTGTTTTTCAAATACTAGAATCTAATAGAAAGGATTGGAAGGAATGGCTTGATCTATGGAAAAAAGGGGGTCAAATGAAGGTAGTATTAAGGGTTAATTCAAGAGAAGAAATAGAAGAAATATACGAACAGGCTATAGAGCTAGGGTTGCCGTGTTCTATTATTAGTGATGCAGGAAGAACCCAACTTCCTCCAGGGACTATTACAGCTGTTTGCATAGGGCCTGCACCAGAAGAAACTGTTGATAAAATAACAGGCAAATTGAAATTATATTAAAAAATATAGCTATAATTTACTAAATTTAGAAAACAACAGACTTTTAAAGTCAGTTGTATAAGTTTATTGGGGATAATAGTTGCCTAAAGTTCCAGTCAAATTAGTTGGTTGGTCTGAAATAGTAGATTGGACTTTTAACTTAAGTAAAATTATAGAAAATTCTGGTTTCAAGCCTGATATTGTAGTTGCAGTTGCAAGAGGTGGTTATGTACCAGCAAGATTGCTATGTGATTTTCTTGGTATCAGCGATCTTTTAAGCGTGCAAAGCCAGCATTGGATTGAGGCAGCTAAGGTAACGCAAAAAGCTATATTAAGGCATCCTTTTAAAATTGATGCCGAAGATAAGAATATCTTAATAGTTGATGACATTGTTGATACAGGTGAAACGCTTAAGCTTGCAAAAGATTTCATTAAAGAAAGTTGGAATCCTAAAGATGCAAGAACAGCATCTCTACAATGGATAAGTACAGTTGCTAAGTATAAACCAGATTATTTCTTAATTGAAGTTAAGGATTGGTCATGGTTCCAATATCCATGGACAAGGCTTGAAGACGTTATTGAATTCATTGAAAGAATATTTAAAGAAGATATTAGAGCAAAAAATGGATTAAACTATGAAGAGCTTAAAAAAGTTTTTTCGGAATGGTATGGTATAAATAATGAGGATTTAGGTTATTATTGGGACTTGGCTTTTGAAAAGTTACTGTCTAAAAAAATAATAGTTAAAAATGGAGATAAATATTATTATGGGCTATAATAATTGCTTAACTTTTACTATAAATGAATTTTGTTCTATACTTCTAACAGCCTCTATAACAGTATCTCCTGTACCAATGATCCCTTCTTTTTTCAAATAATTTTCAGTTAAATTTAATCCTTCTTCCTCGTTGTTTGAGGTACCAATTATTATAGGCTTAACTCCCCAGAATATATTTAACTTTTTTGCTATTAATTCTGAAGGAGCTCCTGTATAAATTGGTTTTGAAGGTCTAAAACCAGATATTAGTCTAGACATATCTATTGTTGTTGCATATGATAAAATTTCAGCTCCTATATCATTTGCTAAATCAACAACTCCTTTAGCTATTTTTGCTTCTGGTATATCAGAAATCTCTATTTTGTTTGGTAAAATGTGTTTTTGAGCTTCTTGTATAACCCTACTTAACCATATTATTACTTGAACAGGGTATTTCCCTACAGAGGTCTCTGATGTAACTAAAAACCCATCTACACCCTCTTCAAGCGCTTTGTAAACATCAGATATTTCTCCTCTAGATGGAACAGGCCTTTCTACCATGCTCATAAATATTTCTGTAGCTAATATAACAGGTTTTAGTTTTTTTCTCGCACTTTCTATTATTCTTTTTTGTATTATTGGTAACACTTCTAATGGAAAATGCATACCTAGATCTCCTCTAGCAACTACTATGCCATCTGCTGATTCGCTTATTTCGTCAATGTTTTTTACTCCACTTGGCGTTTCAATTTTTGCTAATAACCCAATATTATTAGCCCCCTGTTTCTTAAGTGTTTCCCTTATGATATCTATATGCTTTGAATTTCTTACAAAGCTTACCATAACATAATCGAAGTCTTTAGACGCAATAAATTTCATATCGTTCACGTCTTTATCAGTTATAGGAGGCATATCAAATTCTTTGCCGGCTATTACAACACCTTTTCTTGGCTCAAGTATGTCTCCTTCTATAACCCTTACCTCAGCAGAATCCTTTTCAACAGTTTCTATCTCAACTGATACCTTTCCATCATCTATTAATACTTTGTCGCCTTGCTCTATAGATGAAAAGAAAACTCTATTATCTATTGGAATTCCCTCAGCCTTAGAATTTTCATATTTTAATATTAAGTTTTGTCCTTGTTGTATTTTAATAGGTTCAAAATTTCCTAATCTTACTCTAGGGCCTTCTAGATCTGCAATTTTTGTTACTGTTATTCCTAGCTCATTAGATGCTTTATTGATCAAACCTATAAAGTCTTCCCATTGTTTTTGATCGCCATGACTCATGTTTATTCTAAAGGCATCTGTTCCAGTAGCAATCATTTTTCTAATTATATTGTAATCGTAGTTTGATGGACCTACAGTTGCAACTATCTTAAGCAATCTCACATTTCATCACCTCAAATATCCTATCTCTTTAAGCCTTCTTAATATCGTATTTTCCTCTCCCAATTCTTTTGCGGCTTCCACTATTTTATTCTCATCTATTTTGATTCTGTTTTTCTTTAAAATTATTAATACTTCTTTTAATTTTTCTATGTCTTCTTCTTTACCAGAATAGGATTTTAAAACAAGATATTGTTCAATAGTTATTGCCCTAATTCTTAATCCGTTTACATCGATTCTCTGAGCATTTTTTATAAAGGACTCTGGTATGTAGAAGTCATATAAGTTATCATAAAGGTCTAAATTAATTTCCTCATTATTTATTATAGCTGTTATTTTTGGAGTGTTTAACCAAGTGCGTCCATACAACCATTTATATTTTTCTGCAATCCCTTCATAGAAACCTTCGTTTTCTAATATACTTGGAGATTCTACAAAAAGATCTATATCTTCTCCAACTTCTTCGCTCTTTATGTTTAATAGAATTACAGTATCTCCAATTACTGTAAACTTAATTCCTTCATCTAAAAGCTTTCTTATTATTTCTGTAAAGGCTTTTGATGAAACCAAATATTATCCCAAAATAAAAAAGTGGTTGAAGAAAATAAAAAATGTATATTTTTATTAAGGAGCAGGATAAACAGCTTTTCCAGTAGCTTCGCTAGGTGGCCATAATAATACAACTTTTGCTGTTCCATTTGGATATACCCATATTTGTGATGGTAATGGGTTTTCTCCAACTTGCATTCCAAATTGTGTTACATTGAAAAGCCCATCTATTGTAGTTATTTTTCCGCTAATTTCATTTAGTACAGCTGCTTTTATTGCTGTTTGGTTTAATGTACCAGCATCTTGTATTGCTAACCCAATAATTAAACCAGCATTAAAACCGGCTATTGATAAGAAGTTTGGTGCTGTTCCAGGATACGTGCTATTCCATAATTCTTCGAATTCAGTCAAATTAGGTCCATAGTTAGGTGTATAACTGACTAAAGGAGGATATGCTAAGGTAAAGGTGCCGTTCATGTTTTTACCAACTGAAGTCATGAAATTAGGTAATAGTTGTCCTGGGAAGTTAGTTAATACCATTGGGAAATAAGTACCGGATTCGGCAACTTGATTTAAGAAAGGTATATCATCAGTTGGATAACCTAGTTCTATAACTGCCTGAGGATTAGCTGCTTTTATAGTTGCTATATATGTTGAAAAATCAGATGTAGAAGTTGGATAGCTTTCATTCACTACTGCAGTAATTCCATACTGCTTGAAAAATGTACCTAAGAAGTAGTCTTGATAAGCATTAAAGTCGTTAGCAGCATATATAACAGCAACCTTTGTTATATTCAGAGAATGTAAGAAAGGCGCTACATAAGTTACAAAGTATGGAGACGCTGGCAATGATGTTAAAATTATATATGGGTTGTTTATGAAGAAAGCATAAGAAGACCCTGTCACATCCCATAATAATATGTGGCTAGCATTTGCATAAGAAACTGCTGGTGCAGTTAGAACTGAACCAAAGTCTGCAACTAATACATTAACATGATTTACTGTAACAAGTTGCTGGTAAAGTGATTGAGCTGTTGATGGATTGCTTTGATCATCATATGCCACTATTTTAACAGGTATTTTCTTACCGTATTGTTTAACATATATTCCACCGCTTTGGTTTATCCATTTAGCCCATACTTGTAAACCTTCATACTGTGACATAGATGATGAAACGAAGCTTCCAGTTGAGGCATATAATGTACCAATTAAAATATATGGAGGAGCTGCTACTGTTGTACTAGTTGTAGTAACTTTCTTAGTTGAATAATAATATGCTAATCCACCAGCAATTACAACAACTATTATTACAACAACTATTGCAATTACAGCTCCTGTAGAAACAGATCTATACTTACTACCATCCAAAATTACATACACCTCTCTCTACTGATTTTTAAATATAATGCTAAGTATAAAAACTTTTAATATAACATACCACAAATAACTTTAATACAAAAACCTTGGAGAGTTACGTCATGGGTAAACACTAGTTTATAATACTAAAATACATAAATAATTAAATACTTTAGCAGATACAATAATAGTTCAGAAAGGGAAGAAGAATGTTAGAGATAAAGTCTTTAACAAAAACCTTTGGAAAACTAAGGGCTGTAGATAATTTCAATATGGAAGTTGAAAAAGGTGAAGTAAAGGCTCTTATAGGTCCTAATGGAGCAGGAAAAACAACTGTAGTAAATTTAGTAACTGGGGTTTTGCTTCCTGACAACGGAAGGATCAGGCTTGATAATCATTGTTTACTAAAGCTAGCTCCATATAAAAGGATCAAAGTTGGTATATCAAGAACCTATCAGATTCCAAAACCTTACCTTAATTTAACAGTTTTAGAAAACGTTTTAGTAAGCTCTTATTTTGGGGCAGGATTGAAGGGGGAAGAGGCTGTTTCTAATGCTATTGAAAGTTTGAAATTTGTTGGTCTTTATAGTATGGCAAATAAAAGTGCAAAAGAATTAAATTCAGAGCAACAAAAACTTTTAGATTTTGCTAGAGCTCTCTCTATAAGACCTAAATACATCATGATTGATGAAATAGGAGCAGGCCTAGGCATTTCAGAGCAAGAAGAAATAGCATCTAAAATAAGAGAACTGGGAAAGAAAGGGCTAGGAGTTATTTATATAGGGCATTTAATGAAAATGGTAAAAGCAGTTTCTGATACAGTAGTTGTTATGAATGAGGGTAAGAAAATTTTTGAAGGGTCATATGAAGATGCGGTAAATAATGAAGAAGTAATAAAAATCTATTTAGGTGAAAGGCATGCTAAAAGTTGAACATATGTATTCTGGATATGGGGACTTAAAGATAATTAAAGACGTAACATTTAATGTAAACAATGATGAGTCAGTTGTAATACTAGGATTAAATGGAGCTGGAAAAACAACGTTGTTAAAATCTATAGCTGGCTTTGTAAAAATATTTTCAGGAAAAATATTTTTTGATGATAAAGATATAACTAATCTTGATGCATATAAAAGATCAAAGTTCGGTATAACGATGATAATGGAACAAGCTATTTTTCCAGATCTTACAGTAAAAGAAAACATGGAGATAGCTTATTCTAAAAATGCAAAGTCCAATTTTAATAAAGAACTTGTTGATGCTTTAAATAGTTTTCCTGAATTAAAGACATTTCTCAATATAAAGGCTCAAGCTTTGTCTGGGGGTCAAAGAAAGATGCTTTCTATGGCCATGGCCTTATTAGCAAAGCCCAAGCTTTTAATATTGGATGAACCATCATCAGGTCTTTCCCCATTAATGGTATCAAGGATTGTAAAATATGCGGCATTATTAAAAGAAAAAGGTATAACTATGTTAATAGCAGAGCAAAATCCATCATTTATAGATATAGCTGATAGGGTAATAGTATTGGAGTCAGGAGCAATAAAGTTAATGGGTACAACTTCAGAAATAGCAAACAATAATGAAGTCAAAAAAACATTTTTCCAAGTTACATAAAATTTATGGAATTGATTTTTTAAAGAATTTTTTAATTATTTGAGCTATACCACCAGGAAGGAATAATATTAGTAAAATCAATAAGATTCCGAAGAATAGCTGAACATAATATGTATATGAAATATTAAAGTATTGATATATGCTGTATAGTACTACTGTTCCTATTATAGGGCCAATTATTGTTCCCAAACCACCAAAAAGGACAAAGGCAATTATATAAACGCCTAAGGTTAATGCAAAAACTGTTTCAGGGTAGAAAAATGATGAATACCAACCGTATAAAGCACCGGCTATGCTGGCAATCATTGCACTTATTATCCAAGCTGTTCCTCTAGTTATGGGTACATTAACACCATCTAAATAAGCAGAAATAACACTATCTTTTATTGCTCTTAAAGCTAGTCCAAAACGACTCGATTTAATCCAAGAAGTTAATAATATAACAAATACCAAGAAAATCGTTGCTATAATATATGTTAAATTGGGATTATATATGGTAACTAACGAAGCTCCTAAAGCTCCATTGGTAAATCTAGAAAGATCAGGAGATTGAACTAAATAATATATACCTTCAAATGCGGCAAGAGTAGCTATAGCAAAATAATGCGATTTTAATCTGAACAAAGGTAATAGTATTAATGCAAGAACGAGGTTTAATAAAAATCCAAAAATAAAGGCCTCAATAGGCATAAAGCCTAATCTCATTCCTATGTATACTCCATACGCTCCCATACCAAAGAAAACCATATATCCAAATGGTAAGTATCCTGTCAATCCATATATTATATTTAATCCTAAAGCCACAGTAGTTAAAATTATAATATTGAAAAAGAAAGTTTCATTAGAATATACTTTAGGCCCTATGAAGGCTACTAAAATCATTATAACAGAAATTATAATTGCTGCTATGTAGTTTTTTTCAAACTTCACGTTGAACACCTCCAAGAATTCCTCCAGGTTTAACTACAACTATTGCAAGCAAGGCTAAAAATGTAATGGCTAAACTTAGTCCAGATAAGTAGACTTGCAACAATTGATAAAAAATTCCAAAGACTATGCCTCCTATTATTGTGCTCAGCGGATTCCCTAAAGCTCCTATTATTACTATTGTGAAAGCTAATATTGTAATAAAATCTCCCATACTTGGGTATATAGTTCCCAAAATATATGGCCCTATTACTCCTGCCATTCCTGCAACTCCAAATCCATATGAGAAAGTTATAAGCGTTACCCATTTTGGATTAATTCCAAAGCTTATAGCTTGTTCTTGGTTCTGCATAAGTGCTTTTGTGGCTTTGCCTAACATTGTTTTGTTTAAATAAAAATAAGTTATTATAAGGATTATGGCTGATAAAGCTGTTATTGCCAAATAAACATTTGGAGTTTTGAATCCAAATAGATTAAATGCTCCGCCTAATAGTGCACTTGTAGGGATTGCATGATAGTAGTTTCCAAATACCATAAAAGAAATTGCTTCTATAGCTAGTGATAAACCGAAGAAGGCTGTAAAAGAATTCATCTCTGGATCGTTGCTTGACTTAAGCTTTGGAACAAATGCCAAGTATATTAAAATACCTAATAAAAAGAAAATAGGAAATGCTACTATGAAACTTATACCTTCTTTTATATTATAATAAATTAATAGATAATATGCCAAGTATGACCCTAGCATTACTATATCTCCATGAGATAAATTTATCATTCTTACTACTCCAAAGACTAAATTAAGTCCTAAAGCCATAAAAGCATAGTAAACTCCAACTAGTAATCCTATTATTATAGCATAGGGAAGTAAGGCAATCGCTGCCAAATTGGACCACCTTTTTGCATCAAAATTTGTATATAAGTTTAGGAATTAAAGCTTTATAATTAGCAAATTAATAAAGTTATAAATTCATTATACTCTAACTTTAATATTTTTCAATATTTTTTAAGATATGGAGGGCAACCAAGTGAAATATTATGAGAGCGCATGATGCATTGAGAAAGGCATTTATTAAATTTAATGTACCAGCCGATCCTTATAGCTTAATGGAGCTTGAAAGCTTTGTCATATCGAGTAGAAATAAAAATAAGAATAATTCAAATTATTTATCGTTAATTTCGAACTTGGAAGCTATATTAATTAGGCAAGAAATAGAAAATGCTAACCAAATTTCCAAAAAAATAGCTGATTATGTTCTAGATTTATGTAAAGACGGGTGTAGTTAATGATGCTAGAAGAAAAACCCTTAATGAGGCTAATTTCTCATAGTAATCCTATTATATTGCATCATTGGGATGCTGATGGTGTAATTTCAGCATCAACTCTTGCAAGCTACGTAGGTCAAGGAATAGAATTTGAGTCTCCTCCTTTTAAGTACGTTTTTAGTAAAGAATATTTAGAAATTTTAGCAGACAGAGCTGAAAATCACGATGTAATAGTTGTTGTAGATCTTAATTTATCATCTAAAGTATTAATGGAAATAAGTTCAAAAGCAAATAGGCCAGTTATTTCTATTGATCATCATACTACAAATGACATACCAAGATCTTTATCTGTAATATATTATAATCCGGCAAAAGATGGAGATCCAGAAGGTTTGTGGCCTAGTGCAGCTCATGTGATAGCTCTTTTAACAGGAAACTACGATCCATTACTTATTTCAACGAGCATTGTTGGAGATTTAGATAGGGAAGCAAAAAACAATAGGATATACAAGAAATACATGGAAGAGATCGGCTTAGACCCAGAAAGTGATTATGATATACCAAAAAATTGTGCAATGCAAATTTGGGGAGCTGAGGCTTTAGGAAAAATAGATATAATAAAAAATTTGCCCACATCTTTAGCTTATGGTGGTATAGATCCTTGTGTAGCGTTAATGAGCAATCCAATTTTAACAATGCTAAGGGAAGAAGCAGAAAATGAACTTAATAATCTGATTGAAATAGCAAATAATAAATTGGAAAAAATATCAAAGGATTTTTACGCAACATTAATAGATGGGAATGGAAGATTAATAAGCAAAATCTCGCGCGCTCTTGCTTCTAAGTATCCTAATAGGGTAGTTATGATTGGTTATTTAGCTCATAGTACCAATGACGCTTCAATTTATATTAGGACTAAGAGGAATGATTTAGATTTTACTAAGATATCAATTAAATTAAAATCTTTAGGTTATCAAGTAGGTGGGAAATCGCAGCTGAATAATAATGTAATAGGAGTAGAGGTTACATCAGAAAAATTAAATGATGCTTATAATGATATCCTTAATTTAATTAAAAAAGAACTATACTAAATCTCTCAATAAACCAATTCCTAGTTTAAATAAAGACATGGGATAATATGATGTAAACATTAATAAGAATTTATATGTGTTTTTATCTTTTAAAGAGTTCTCAATCAAATTATTATGGAAATCATAATCTATTTTTCTGTTCATAGATTCTATAAGATTTGATTTCTTTGAGATTTCTATAATTTCTTTAACAATCATAGGATTCTTATGAAGTATTATAGATAGGTTGTTTGTTTTTTTAAGTATATTTAAAGTGAAGTTTATAGAAGACTCTATTGATTCAATTAAATTGTATTCTTTTTTAATTAGGTTATAAGAAAGATATGCAGCCAGGGAATTGGGAAATAAGCCGCCTCCAGTTAAGGGTTTAGTCAAACCTATACTATCTCCTATAGCAATTATTTTTCCATTTCTAATATTAGCTTTTTTAATTCCAGAGATTATTAGACCTCCATATGTATGGCAAGGATTTGATTTGAGGTTAAAGTATTTAATAGCATGCTTTTGCGCATTCATAAGCATTTCAGGATTTTCTGCCCCAGTTCCTATAATTACTTTATCTTTTAATGGTACATACCATGAGAAGAAGTTGTTTGACGTTTTATTATCAAACTTAACTTCAAAAGAATTTTCATTATCGTAAAAACAAAACTCTTGGTTAATTCCGTAAACAGTTCTACCCGAAAATCCAAGTCCATATTTTTTGTGTAGAAACCCATTTACACCATCGGATATTATTATAGCATCATAGCTTTTGTTTAGTATTTTATTGTTATTTATCTCTTTTACTTTACTTTTTAAAAAAGCTTTACCACCATTGTTAATAAATTGGTTTAGCAAATCGTTTTCTAATTTGACTCTATCAAGTTTTATTACATCATCTTTTGTAAATACTTCTACAGAGTCGTTAAAGGCCATAATTTTTAGCTTAGTATACTTTTTTATTATATTATTTTTAGATGCATCGCCAATTAATTTTGAGGTTAAACTAGAAACTATGCCTGTGCAATGCTCTGGTATTCCCACTTTACTATGCTCTTCATATAGGTCGACATCTATATTTGCTTTCAATAAATAATTAGAAAATATTAGGCCTGCAAATCCAGCACCTATTACAGCAACTTTCAATCTCTTCATCCTTCACATTTACACTTTTTAAGGCATTTTATAGCGTAATAAACATTTTTATAAAATTTTAAGGAAAACAGGTTCATCTTTATACATAAAAACCCAGTCATAAGGGAGTGGATTAATTATAAATACTTTTCAAACACAAAATGCTTTGTTATGTTCCCTAAATAAATAAGGCTATAAACATAGCTTATGCCTTAACAAGAGATATGAGTCAGGGTATGTAAACAAATTGAAGAAGGACGAATCTTTTCTGTGAAGGAGTTGAAAATCCTAAAGCTCAGCTTATATGGGTGGAGTAGTTTATATTAAAATCCAGTTTACATATTAAAATAGGGGCCGGGGTGGCCGAGCGGTCCAAGGCGGCGGGCTCGAGACCCGTTGTCCCAAAAGGACGCGTGGGTTCAAATCCCACCCCCGGCGTTTTTTAAAATAATTTAGAAACAAAACTATTTTAATTAATAAACCGAGTTATATCCATAAAACTTATTACTGTATTTCTAAGTGCCTATTTAAGAGGGGGGCCGTCGTCTAGCTTGGTAGGATGCGAGGCTTGGGCCCTCGTGGTCCGGGGTTCAAATCCCCGCGGCCCCATGTTAGATTATAGTCTTTTTCAAAAGCTGAAAGCATAATAATTTATTTATAAATATGAAAATTTAAAGAAGATGAAGAAAAGTAAGGGGCAATATATTGTTTAAGGCATTAACTATATTGATAAAATGAACGGCAAAACTTGCCCTTCAGGACGGGGAGGATGTCAGAACCCGTGTCTTTCAAGGTAGATTTAAAATTTAATGAAAATATTTGAAATACAATAATAAATTAAATAAGGTTTATGGTAAGGAACCTTTTTAATTATGAATACGAAATACAATAGAGAGTGCTGCCGACCTTCGCCTCACATAAAGGGGTTTCTTGATGTCTTGAGGGTTACAATCCTTCTATAGCTACTCTATTATACCATCTGGTGTTGTGGGAGTAAGGTCGACTATTACTAATCATCTTATTAAAGTTGACCAGAAGGTATTATCCCCTCAAAAGTAATGTTAGTTGGGTAGAAGTTTACCTAGCCTTCTCCCCACCCTGAAAGGTGAGGGTTCCCTCAAGGTGAATCATAGGTTTGTGATTTACTGCCTTCATTTTCATCAATTCATAGCTAGCGGGTGAAATCACTCGCCCCGCTCTGCTCGTCTAGCTTTAGACCACTGGCTGAGCCTTCAACCAATTACCCCTATTCCTCACCACGCAGAGCCTTCTCCTCCCAGATCCAAGGGACTCGGGGATATGTGGAGCTGTAAGGCACTTCCTTACAGGAACATGTTTTATTATACAATAATTATAAAAACTAAAATTTAAAGTTTTTACCTCGTCCCTAGAAGGGGCGAGGTTTGTCGTTTCTTTATCAAAAAAATTATAATTTATGGAGCGCAAGGCTCCGGATAAACTGCGGTTCCATTAGCTATGCTTGTAGGCCATAATAAGGTGAATCTGGTAGTCATATTAGGATAAACCCAAACTTGTGATACAACGGGCGTTTCTCCCATTTGAGCGCCTGTACTTGTTATATTAAATAAACCAGTTAGTGTAACAACCTTTCCGCTAATTTCATTTAGTACAGCTGCTTTTATTGCTGTTTGGTTTAATGTACCAGCATCTTGTATTGCTAACCCAATAATTAAACCAGCATTAAATCCAGCTAAGACATTATAATTAACAGCTACTCCTGGATACGTGCTATTCCATAGTTCTTCGAATTCAGTCAAATTAGGTCCGTAAGTCGGTTTATAAACGACTATTGGCGGAAAAGCTCCGGTGAAGGTTCCATTCATATTAGCTCCAACACCACTTAGCACCATAGGTAGCATTAATCCAGGATAGTTTGTATAGAGCAAAGGAAAACAAACCTTAGATGATGCAATTTGATTTAAGAAAGGTATATCATCAGTTGGATATCCAAACTCTATAACAGCCTGTGGACTAATTGTTTCTATGCTTGAAATGTAACTTGAAAAGTCTGATAGAGAAGTTGGATAACTTTCGTTATATATAGCTGTTATACCATATTGTTTAAATAAATGGCCTAATAGATATGCTTGATAAGCATTAAAATCATTAGAGGCATAAATTAATGCAACCTTTGTTATGTTTAATGAATGAAGGAATTGTGCTATAGGAGTTACCCAAGCGCTTGATACAGGAATTGAGGTATCAACTATATATGGGTTGTTTACAAAGAAAGCATAAGAAGACCCTGTTGGATCCCATAATAATATGTGGCTAGCATTTGCATAAGAAACTGCTGGTGCAGTTAGAACTGAACCAAAGTCTGCAACTAATACATTAACATGATTTACTGTAACAAGTTGCTGGTAAAGTGATTGAGCTGTTGATGGATTGCTTTGATCATCATATGCCACTATTTTAACAGGTATTTTCTTACCGTATTGTTTAACATATATTCCACCGCTTTGGTTTATCCATTTAGCCCATACTTGTAAACCTTCATACTGTGACATAGATGATGAAACGAAGCTTCCAGTTGAGGCATATAATGTACCAATTAAAATATATGGAGGAGCTGCTACTGTTGTACTAGTTGTAGTAACTTTCTTAGTTGAATAATAATATGCTAATCCACCAGCAATTACAACAACTATTATTACAACAACTATTGCAATTA
>NZ_JAWDMQ010000019.1:0-26724 GCF_046536515.1 Caldisphaera sp.
CCTAGGCCTAATTATAAGAAGTTATGAAAGTAACAGTGTTTTTACTGATGTAATCTTAGATATGAAAACAACTTTAGATAATATTTATAGCAGTTTAGGGCAATTTATTGGTTCTCCTCAGGACATAACTAATCCAGATAATGGAATTGTTGAGCTGAAAGACTTAGCAAAAAACTTCTTGATGTATGGAAACTAGAGAATAAAAACAAAGAAATATGAGCTTTGTAAATTTAATGAAATTAATTTTGCTTTAAACAAAAAATTGAAGAATAAGAATTCTCTTAGCTCATAATATTATTGGCTATTTAACAAATAAAAAATTAGATATAAATGATATTATCAAGTATTTTTACTATTGATAAAGCTTAAATATAAGCTAAAAGCATATATACCGGGTTTTACAAGGTTAAGTTAAGCAGATTTTTGACTACAATAATAATCATTGCAACTTTTTAATAATTGGTTTTAGTTTCTTGTAGTTGTTACAACAAGATATAAAATGTATCATTGCTTATAATATTGAAGACATTGTTTATTAATATTTGATATTAGCTCATTCTTATATGATTCTATTAAATCTTTAGGATTTCCAAACGATAAATTATCCTTTCTTTTTGCTAAATTAACTTCTTGATCAATTAAAATTTTATTTTTAAAATAGGGATTGAAATTGGAGTTAGTTTTCATATTTAAGATATCTTGCACACCTACCAAGTGTATAGTATTTTTATTAAAGTGAATCCCCTTATGAACCAATCTTTTTGCCTCTTCTTCATTATCTTTGAGGGAAAGAAAAGGAATTACATAAATTTTATAAGAATTATTAAAGAAAACTGGAGAAATCACAAACATGGATTGCCTTCTAGGCTCTTTCAATTTCTTATCAATTAATTCAAAATAACCCATAAGTTTAAGTTCTTTTACTTGCTCGTCTTCTATTGGCAACTCATCTTTTTCTAAATTCATTTTGCTTTGATCTACCTTTATCTTGTTACCATCTTTTTTATATGATTCTGGTACTTTAGAATGCCTTGGTAATCCATAGATCCAAGTGTGTATAAACGGTCCTGGATCTCTAATATTAATATTATAAGAATTAACCTTTAAATAAGATTTAAGTACAGATCCTTGGATTATATCCAATATTTGACGTATATTACCAATAACGCAATTAATTTCAGTAATTGAGTCTGCACCTTCTTTTACAAGAGGCGCTAATGGAACTGCTGAATCAACCCATTGATTTGACTTATTACAATTTTCAACCTTCTTAAAGATTTCATAAAATTTGTTAAACACTCCTTTTACATCTCCTTTATTAACCTCATCACAAATACTTAATCCTTTACAATCTTTGGGATAAAATCTACCGAAACCTCTATTAGCACCTTTGCCTATTCCCAAAAAAGCTAAAGTTATTAAAACTCCATTGCTTATTATTTCATCATATTTGTTGCTCTTGTTAGGATTTCTATATATCTGCAAAGTAAATTCTTCAAGATCCTTGGGCTCGTAATCCTTTGATTTTTGTTTACTTTCTATTAATTTAATTCTTTGCAATTTACTATAGTCTAAACCGTTCTTAATCTTTGTGTTTTTTACTTTAAATGTATAAATTGATTTATTTTTAGTATTACCCAAATACATCGAAACCTTTGACTCCGCTTCTTTGTAACTTGTAAGATCACTTACACAAAACCTATTATATACGGTTCTTAAAAACCATCTTAACCTACCCAAGATTTCAGTCTCATTAACTTTATCTGAGGTACGACCCTCGTAATTACCTCCCCACCAAGGAGTAATGCCCTTAAAATTTATAGAAATTAATAAACTCTTTTCTTTAATTAATTTGTCTACCTTTTTATATACATCTGAATATATTTTTTCATTCATATAAACTCCTCCGAAACCTTCATTAATTTCATTAAATTGTAGGAAATAGTTACCTTAGTCTTAAAATTTATTTCGTTTAAAATATCAAATAAACATAAATACAAATTATTCCCCTATTTTATTTTAGTATGAGAGAGGTTAAAAATTAAACATAAACTATTTCCATCATTATGTTACTAATTTTTTTTATATTTTACATTATAATAAGGAAAAGTGAAGAGTTCTAAACCCTCTTTCTTTACTAATCCTATACACATTTTTAAAATATCATTGTTATTACTCTTCAGAAACTTATTTAGTTTCTTGTAGTTGTTACAAATAAAAGAATCCATTAAGCAGTATTCTGATTATGTTTTAGTTTCTTGTAGTTGTTACAATAATTACTGAAATGACTAAGAATTTGGATATATTGTTTTAGTTTCTTGTAGTTGTTACAATATATTAATTTTGCTTTCAGAGCAGTAGAAAAGTTTTAGTTTCTTGTAGTTGTTACATATTTACTACATACCCCTTGAATGGGGATATATAAGTTTTAGTTTCTTGTAGTTGTTACTACCCCCTCAACATGCCAATCACATATGGCAATAGGAGTTTTAGTTTCTTGTAGTTGTTACGCATTGCAACAATATTTAGAAAGAAATAAAGAAGATTGTTTTAGTTTCTTGTAGTTGTTACACCTCCAGCACTTCCCGTAAATTACCCAAGTGTAGTTTTAGTTTCTTGTAGTTGTTACAAATGGAAGAAAATATGGAAATAAAGCTTAGAATTCGTTTTAGTTTCTTGTAGTTGTTACATTGCATCTTTTGTGAGCTCGATGGTGCGCTCGGCTTGTTTTAGTTTCTTGTAGTTGTTACTAGCAAGATAGACAGTTTGGCCGAATCAATAAGGTTTTAGTTTCTTGTAGTTGTTACAGGAAAACAAAATGATTTTGATTTAAAACTTGAAAGTTTTAGTTTCTTGTAGTTGTTACATTAAATCATATGATTTAATAATAGACCATAGTCATTGTTTTAGTTTCTTGTAGTTGTTACACATGTCCTAACTGCCTAAAGAAAGTAGATATTCGTTTTAGTTTCTTGTAGTTGTTACCCCAATTTCTTTTATTGCCTCATTATCATTAGTATGGTTTTAGTTTCTTGTAGTTGTTACAATTTTGGTAAAAATATAATAATGAAACTTAAAGATAGTTTTAGTTTCTTGTAGTTGTTACCGGATAGACTCGTTAGCCGAAAGTTTAAGTTCTGAAATCGTTTTAGTTTCTTGTAGTTGTTACCTTTCACCTATGGGGCTTATGCCCCAACTTTATTAGTTTTAGTTTCTTGTAGTTGTTACAAGGACAAATATGAGTTAGGAAGATATATAGGCAGGTTTTAGTTTCTTGTAGTTGTTACCATTAGAACTTTAATTTCTTCTTCATAAATTTTTCCGTTTTAGTTTCTTGTAGTTGTTACTATGTCATACCAACCGGTGCTTTTTCTTTTAAAAGTTTTAGTTTCTTGTAGTTGTTACAATAATAGAACTGATAGGATACAATATCCATTTTTCGTTTTAGTTTCTTGTAGTTGTTACATAATATATGAGAGATAATGAAAATGTTGGGATTTTGTTTTAGTTT
Organism: Caldisphaera sp.; assembly: GCF_046536515.1. Taxonomy (GTDB): domain Archaea; phylum Thermoproteota; class Thermoprotei_A; order Sulfolobales; family Acidilobaceae; genus Caldisphaera. The sequence goes on from NZ_JAWDMQ010000019.1 coordinate 3,512, forward strand.
CTTGTAGTTGTTACATAAAAGGTAATTACCTATACATTGTTAAGCATATTGTTTTAGTTTCTTGTAGTTGTTACAATAACTGGAACAACAGGGTTTGAGACATTCACGAGTTTTAGTTTCTTGTAGTTGTTACAATGTTGAGAAAATGGATGAATTGGTATATAAAGTTTTAGTTTCTTGTAGTTGTTACAATGTTGAGAAAATGGATGAATTGGTATATAAAGTTTTAGTTTCTTGTAGTTGTTACCTATAATAAAAAAAAGCATAAGCTTTTCTTAGTCCACGTTTTAGTTTCTTGTAGTTGTTACTACTAAAAAACCTCCCTGTCCTATCTCTTTAATTTGTTTTAGTTTCTTGTAGTTGTTACCGATTCTTCACTTTTCATTTTATAAGTGATACTCCTCCCTAATAAATTTTTCTTAGCCTCCGAACGAGTCAAGGTGATTTATGGTCACTGAAATGAAACCCTATTTGAGCCTCATTGCAGTGACCTTCAGAGTCCTTGACTCGTTGGGTAAAAATTTGTTTTAAAAAATTAAAAAATTAAAAAAGCGGACAGATATTTCTATAAAGGCAGGAAGCACAATATGGATTCTTATTACCGTTTATATTACCTTTTATCACGTTAGCTAAAAGATTAACTATGTAACTAAGAAATTTCTCATTTGGTATAACCAGGTAGCCTAAATCGTTACCAGGAGTTACTGGAACTATCATGGTAGCACATGGTTTCCCATCTTCCATACACATATATGCATAAATAACTGCTCGGCCGAGCAAATGTCTTATATTACTTCTCGTTATAGTAAATTCAAAAACTACATTATCAATTATTGAGTCGGGAATTCCAACAATTCTAACCCATTCACTTGCATTAAGATAGATTTCCTTAGGTTTCCTTTCGCCTATAATTAAGTCTGCTTCTTTGGCCTCATATTGCATTCTTAAATCGCCAGAAGCCTTAGTTCCTTCTAAAAAGAACTTAGCTCTGAGCCCACAGATAAGTAAATCATCAAATATCCTCGCCGGCAAAGACAACCTGTATCTCGTAGGTCGATACCTTATTACTGGTGATAATAAGTGTTCTTGAGAAGTCAACGTTCTGGACTGGTATGATAGCCAATATGTCGCTTCCTTTAATAATTCCTTTAATTTTTTCTGATATAAAGAGGGCCCTATTCCATGATAATCTTCCTGCGTATGTTGATCTTGATATATATGATAGACCGTAACGCCGTAATAATCTCCGAACCTTTCCACGTATTTTTTCATCAGAAATGTCATATGAAACCACCAAATACATATTAGGTACCCTTCCTGTTATACTCATAGTTAAGCCTAACAAATCCAAATCCCGCTGTTCTCCCAGTACCTACACCCATCTCTGCAGCCTTAGCAAGCACTTTCGTTATCGTTTCTTTATCTTTTCTATTAATACTGTTTCTAATGAAATATTTTGCATACCCTATTACTCCAGGTAACCAATCTCCATCGTAATAGTACCACACTTTAGTAACGGTATTTAATACAGTATGCGACTCAACAAGGTTGGCAGAAATTCTCATTACTTCCTTCTTGAAGTTCCTTTCAAATATCTCATATACATTAACTGAAAAAACAAGTCCCGAATATGGAAGAAACCTTCTATATTTATCACCTATGTTTGAGAAAGGATCTCTAAAAAGAGAAGGCGTAATAAATGATATCTTCACAGCATTGAATTTATCTGGTACACTTGTATTAATAACTTCAAGACCCGATAAAGTAACTCTTACTTCAAATGTACCATAAGTTACTTTAGAACCCTTTGTTAACTCTATAAGGACCTTTGAAATCTCAGGCTCTAAAGAGCTATCATATCCTAAATAAAAGTAATTTTCCCCCTCTATAGATATAGGCTTTGGAGGTATTTTAGGAGTTCCAGATTCCTGACCAAATTGCTTAATAATTATTTTAGGATAAAGTACTTCCTCAGAACCATTTATTTCTTTCATAAGAGGCGTTATCCTTATTTGCTTAGGAAATCCCATTGCCTTTTCCTCAAATATAGGTTCGAGGTCCTTATTAAGAGCTATTAGTAATGTCTTTACAAACTTGGCCGTATAGTTCATAGTTATGAAAGGAGAGAGAATTACTTTGAGCTTCATCAATGGCAAGTGTACCACCTATTTAATACTTAGATACGCTCCCTAATGTATTTAATGAATATATAAATATCACGAAATAAAATATTATATTGGGGTCCAATTTTGACCCAAAATTATCAACAGCTTGTGAAGTTAATAGAAAATGCTATGAATTCTGTAACATTTGAACAAGCTGTTATGGAAGCAAAATATGAAACACCACAGTCTTTTATCTTCCACTCACTTTCCGTTGCTACATTAGCCTATGATATTTGTGAGGCCATTAAGGAAACATCTCCTGATAGTCTTAAAAGATTATCAGAACTCTATAAAGGTATAACACCTGAGGAGCTTTGCTTTTACGGTGGTTTCCTTCATGACTGGAATAAGCTTAAGTCTTTACAAATTGATAAGAGTGATGAAGAAGAAAAACTAAAAATAGCTAAAGAGGAAACAATGAAAATAGCTAAAGAATTACTTAAATATATAAAAGAAGATGAAAGGCTAATTGATGATATTGTTAATACATTTGCTTCATATGCTGAAGGCTCTCTAAATGATCGCAGCTACATGCCTGCCTGGGTTGCAATAAAGCTAGCAGACATGTTAATGATTAGTAATATACAAAGCATTAAAGACATACCATATTTTATGGAAAGCGAATCATATGAGAATGCAATCAAAACTCTTAATTCATATAAGCTAAAGCTTGATTATATTTCCTCAAGTTTTAGACTCTTTACATTGATAGCCTCAAGGAATATAATTGATGATCTCATAGAAAAAGGCTATAGACCTCTAATGTCATATAAAGATGGGGTTGTAATTCTTCGACCAGAAGATAAACCTTTTCTAAAACTTAGTGATATTTATAGAAGGCTAAGAGAAGAAGTATCTTTTGGTGGCTCGATAGACAATAAGAATGATTTAATAGATGACAGGTTTGAAAAAATAAAGAGGTGCTTGAATAGAGATATAATTAATGAAATAAACAACAATAAGGAAAAAGCAATTCAATATGACTTGAATGCCATACTTCTAACAAGAATTTGTAAGCCTTTTGAAGACGTTGTTGGTAGTCTTGATAACAGCATTAAGCTTGAGGTAGCAAAAAAAGTAATCAATGAACTTCAACCTATCGGCGTTATAATGTATTTTATTCATAGGTTCTCTTCAAAGGACGAAGACTACATTGCTAAGAAACTGGGCTTTTCCTCAAAGCCTACAAGTCGCCAATATATCTTAAAAATAGATGACACAAATAGTTGGCTTAAAAAGATTCTCATGGCATTGCAAGAAAGGTATAGCTCAAACTCTGAGGATCTTACTTTGAAGTATTATACAAAGTATTCATTTAGTGGAGATATCAAAGATGACCTAACATGGAATAACGATACACCAAAAGATTACTGCACTGTATGTGGACTTCCTATTTATTCCACGCCAACAAGGTTTGTACAATATGCTGAAGAGATCCGTGGTAAGGCTGAGATTTGGATTCCAAGGGAAAAAGCTTTGGATTATATAGATACTACAATAAAGCTATGGAGTGCCTGCCCTATTTGCATTTATGAAGCTAGGCAAATGAGGGACATTATAACACCACCATATCTAATTATAAGTTTTTATCCAGGTATACCAATAAGCCTACTTGATGTTTTAGACTTCAATAAACCCGAGCCTGAGACTTCCAGAATTGATGTCAACGAGAAATTCTATAATGTTTTCAAGATGTTTGGAGGCGATCTAACTACTACCCCAAGCCATAGAAAGCTTATGGTTGGATATCTTGGATCAAAAATAATAATAAGCATAGTATCATTAGGTCTATCGAAACAATCAAAAGAGACAAGGATAACTAAAACTTCACTTAACAAAATGCTTCATTATGCTCCATTTCTCTCTATAATCTTCCTCATAGCACCAGTGCGTATATCATCTGAAATATATGATGTGCCATTATATGGTAGCAATGTAATTTCCGTTTCTTCAAACTACAGCTACTCATTTTTAAAACCTGAAAATATAAGTAATGACTCAAGAAAACCTGGAGGAAATCTTAAAGTTATTTATCAATTACTTGCATACTCTGCAAAATATGAAGCATTAACTAATGTGACTGGAAAAATGGATTTAGATAATATGCTTAATAAGCTAGTTCAAGAATGGGATCTTTATGCTTCCGTCGACCCTGCACTAGGAGTCCTAAGCCTAGGATTGGGTCTTGGTACCCCAATCAGTTTTAATGAGGGCTCCTTTTTCTGGAATATTTCCCGAAGGGCATGGATTATTTTAGATGCAATGGGTAAGGTGAGTGGAATGGGTGATAGTTTAAAAGATAATATTTTTTCATTAGCATTTGTACTTAAAGAAGTGGTGGGAGAAGTGCCTAGCAAGTATGCAGTTATTGGATTTATAAGGGATGGGGTTGATACGTTTTTTAGGACATCATTCGCCCTGGAAAATAAGGACGATAGAGTAGAATTAGCTACTAATGCGGCTCTTGGATCTCTTGAAAATAAATATAGCTTAGATCAGAAAAACATCAATAAGGCATATTATGCACTCAAGAGCATTTTTGAAACACTTTACGACATAGAGAAGAAATCCGATAGGGGTCTAGCCATGTCTGTTGCTAATACAATTACTAATTGGATATATATTGCTTTATCTATTGTTAAGCCAGAAGGTGAAAAGAATTGAGTGCTGATAGTTCTAGCTTTGAGAAAGGGCTTAATTTAATCGCTAATATTCTTAATGAAAGAAATATCAATGAGCTTAAACCATACTTTGCTAACCTCGATCAACCAAACCAAGAAAACGCTGTTCCTAGGGGTAGAGTAGCCAATATATTCCTAATTCTAGTATCGGAAGGCGAACTGGTAATAAGACATGAAGGAGGAGAAGACATAAGTATAGCCAGATTAATGGATAATGGTTACCCAATAATTCTTCATGAAAAACTAGTATCAGCTTGGAGAAGAGAGACCTTAGAGATGCTTAGACATCACTACGATACTTATAAGGATAACGTCAATAAAATAAGAGGTAAAAACGATGAGTGGCATTGCTATTTAAGACCATTTCAAGGTGGTGGGAAAAGAACAGAACAAAAATCTGATGTAGAAAAACAAGAAAAATCAAAGGGTAAGAACGAAGAGTATATCGGCGGTCTTTGCGGGGAGTGCCCAAATTGTATGATCTTTGGCTATGCAGTAAAAGATGGAAACTACAACGTTAAAAGTAGGATAGAAGGGGATCTCTATTTCTCCACTTTACCAGAAAACAAAAGCGTAGTCGTGAGGACATTCAATGCAGTAGACGAGACTACACATACTACATACATACCTACTGGCGGTGAAAGAACAGGTGCACTCTTTAGACTCTCGTTGATCAAAGCGGGCACAATATTTGTAGGAAAGGTTGCCATCAAGGATCTATCACCAGCAGAATTCTTACTCTCATTATACTCGCTTGTTAATACAACAAGAATTGGAGGGGTAAAGAGCGACTTCGGTAAGATAAAAGTTATCATACCAGCAATTACCCTTTGTGAACATGAAGTATCCTCAGGCTACGATATATTTACAAAAGTCAAAGACAAAAATGATACTACAGAAGTTGTTAGAGCAATCAACAGTTACCTAAGTGAAAACTTTAAAAATTGCAAAGTTTATACTAATACAGATTTCACACCAAATATAAACAATGTTATTAAGAGTAACGAGAACGAAATAATAATAAATGCATGGGGAGATAGTACAAATTTCAAGAAAAGCATAGAGAAGTTCGTTAATGCTAAGCAAAGCCCGTGAGTACAATGAAGTTATTTAAGGCCTTTTTTGATCTTGAGGGAATTATGGCTTTCTCAAGTGAGATAAGACCTCTTATATTTGCCAATAATAGCATGGGCTCTTATATATCTACTTTGCCTTATATACATAACTATCCTATAATGTATGGTCTACTTGGAAAAAGCTCCGAGGCCTATGCTATTATTCCTTCATTGCACTATAACGAATATGAGTCAAGAAAACAAAAAACTGATAAGAAAGGGCTTATCTATAATTCAGTGAAATCGGTAATAGAAGACTTTATAAAAGACAAACAGGGGTCCTTTTATGTTTTCCCTTTAATGCCTGAAAGTCTAAATATATACTCGTTTCTTATGTCATCAGAGTCATGGAGTTATGCGCTACCTGTAAGAAATCGTCTGAAAAATGTTTTCCCAAGACTAACCAGCTATACAGCCTTTATGCCAGGAAGCAAGTTCTGGACTTATATAATTGTAAATAATAATCCACCAGGTCTTGCTAAAGGGTCTAGAGCCGCATGGATAAGAGTTGGGAAAAAGAGATGGGGCATTTTTAAGGTAAAATATGAAGAACTTAAAGCTGAAAAATGCATAAATCAAAATGAAAAGATGACCTCTATACCAGTTAATTTAGCTGATACTGAAAAGTTTGGGGTCGAAATTGTTTCCTCTTCTACTGTACTTAGAACTCCAAATATAAGTGAAGGCCCTATAGCATGGGCTAGCATTAAGGATTGCAGACTTATTAAAGTCCCAAATAAAAATAAGACTTTTGAAGATTTATGCCTTCCTCTACCAGCTGAGGTGATCAGTAAAATATGTCAAAATCAAGCGACTTAATCGAAAAATATTCCTTCATAGTTAAGGAAGCTAGTATAGAGTCCGGGGAAACCGAAATTAACGGTTTTAGGCTTAGGAAATTCCAAGAAGAGCTCTATGATTCGCTTGGTAAATATAAGAATGTACTTTTAAATGCTCCCACAGGCTCGGGTAAGACTTTCACATTAATTTTAGGCGCTATAAAAAGCGCAATTCAAGGATCTTACCCTCCAGTAGTCGGTATTTATCCATCTAAGGCACTTGTATATGACCAAGCAAGGAGTGTTAGGAAAACACTCAGAAACATGAATCTCAAAGAAAATAAAGATAATTCTCATATAGGATTGGGATGTGATCGTTTCGAAGGTACGATAAATATATGTAGACAAGGGACTTGCGAAAGCATCAATGTGCCAGTTAATACTTGTGTACTTACCAGTGAAGTTAAGGAGCTTCCTAGTGAGTTTACGCCAAGTAATGAAGTGACAATAGTATTTACTGTACCAGAATATCCATTCATGATACTAAGTGGAATGAAAAAGCAATACCTATTTTCAAAGGTAATAGAAACCTCAATAAATGAGAAAGACTTCTATAATGCCATTAAAAATGTCAAAGTCCATGTGCATAAAAACGACGCCAGACAATTACTTGACTACTTTGCTTTATTCTTTAACGGCTATTGGTTTATTGATGAATTTCATCTATACACAGGTATCTCAAGGGCTTCCTTAAAAACTCTAATCGAGATGAGGGATAATTATAATTCCAAAACAAGAGAAGTTAGAACTACTGTGTTTTCATCTGCAACGCCAGTTAATTTAAACTATGACAAATCTATAGAAGCAAACTATAGTGGCCAAGGTGATATAGTAAGAAAAAAGACACTTGTAAACTTTTTTGTTACCATAAGTAACCCTCAAGAAGCTTTATCTAAGTATATTAATGATAATCCTATTCCAAATGAGCCTAGAACTGCAATAATACTTGATAGAGTTTACTATATAACTAAGATCTGCGAGACCATAAACAATGGTACAGTAGTTTGGGGTCTTAATAAATCACATGGCGGTTGTAAAAAAATCTCCCAAGGGCTTGAGAATGAGAGACTTATAATAGGTGATCTTGCAATGTCTTATGGAATAGACCTAGACTTTGATCTCGGTTATATTCATGCTCATGATGCTGAAACATTAATACAGAGATTTGGTCGTATTGGAAGGCACGGAGTTGGTCAAGCAGAAGTGAATGTCTTTATTAAAGGCAATTTTTCTAAAGAAGAGTTAAAAAAGCTAAACAAAGAAATTAACTATAGGGATTTCTTGGAAATTATTAATAAAATTTATAGAAAAAGAATCGATGATGGGCTTGATAAGATATTTTTCTCTAAGATTCGCCATAATGCGTTAATAAAGGCTTTCTCTTTGATCTATGCATTGGCTCAGGGAGAATTCGTATATGATGAAACAAAGCAATGGTATGAGCTTATAGATAACGTAAAACTCAATACAAGACCATCGTTTGATGACATATTTTATGTCCTTGCATTTAGACCCGGAGGTCTTAAAGGCAAATGGTGCGATAGTGGAGAAGACGAGCTATTTACTATGCTGAGGAATTTCAGATATAATAGCGATAACGGATGTTTCAATTATGAACCTTTAAAGGAGGCTCCATTCTTGATTCCAAGAAATGACATTATAGAGAGGATTAAGAAAGCAAGCTGTGACCTTATGACATTTAATGACTTTGTTAAATTAGCACATCCATCACTTGTACTATTAAAACAAAATGTTGTTATACCACTTGATGAAATAAAAGATCTTAAAAGCTCATATGTAGTTCTACTTAAAAGAAATTGTGTCCAATGGGATAATTTCTCGGAAATGGCAGAACTTGTGGCAACGTATGAAAACGCACTTGTTATATATAGTAATCCTGAAAAAAATGGTGCAGCCTTGGCATTAGCAATTTTCATATAAATTTCCTATAGATAACCAACAATTTGTTATCAATGAAATGATCCATCAATTAGCATTACGTAGAACATAATGCTATAACATATTAAAAATCGCTTTCTTAATTTAGTTTTTAATCAGGTCTATATACGAATGGTTTAAAATCTACTGACTTAAGCAAATAATTTTTTACCTCATTAGCTTTACCATAAATCTCTCCTCTAACACTTCTCCTTCCCTTTGCCTTGCTATGAAGCAATTGATAAATATGCCTGGTTAGTTTTTGAGTATCTTCACCCTTAAGATAACCCTCTTTATCAAGACCAAGTCTTCCTCTTCTAGAGACCGCCATGACTGTATGAATTGCTACTGGCTTGAACATCTCAGAGAAATCATAGACTAAAGACGGCCTACCTGGTTGATCTATATGAAGTAGTCCAGCATATGGATCTAGGCCAGAGGCTATTATAGCATGATTGCAAAGTGCATATATTATAGAATATGTATAGTCTATGGCCCTATTTATTGGATCATCGTTTCTTGGTTTTCTTCCAATAAAGCCTTGAGGCATGAAATTCTTTAATATCTCCCATGCCTTTCTACTAAGCTCTGCCTCCTCTTGAATAAGTGACCTTGAATCTTTAGTTTCTATTGTAAAGTCAAAGGTATTAACACTAACACCATCTATGTGTGCAAAATATCTCGCTACATTTAACATACCCTTTATCTTCCCTTCTATGAATCTTTTTGCTAATAGAATCCTAGAGCCTTCATCAAGCATGTAGTATTTCTTCCTTACCATACTTACAGTATTTATAAAAGGGGTTACAAGAACTGAATCAGTTTTTTTGCTATGAATTAAAACAGGAACATTAATATAGGCTAAAAAATTTATTACATCAGAGCTCAACTCGACATTTGAACCCACTATTATTACAAGCTCAAGATCTAGTGAGGAAACCAGAGTTGAAGAATTCTTCCATGATATTAGCAGATCTGAGCCTTGCCTCTTTACAGAGGCATTCTTAATTATCAGTATCATATTCTACACTCAAGCACAAATTTAAGATGAAGCATATAAAATTTTTATATCATTTTTAATAAACATTTGAGATAGAACAAGCTATAAACTTATGGATTAGAAATTCATTAAAAGCTTCTCTGCAGTATCTTTGCCTCCCAAATAACTAAATATTAGCCTATTATCTTTTTCAATTTTAACGCATGTTACATTAATTTCGAGCCCTCCATGAGCTATTAGATCTCTTTTGTTTGTTAATTTTTCTGGAACTGTATTATATGGAGATTTTAAATCAAGCTTAACTTGGGTTCCCGGGGTGGGCTTATCCTCACATTGCTTTATTTTGCCTCTACTTCTGTTGACTTCATTTTTGATGAGTACCTCTGAGACATCGTTTGCATAAGCATCAGCTAAATTATTCAACTCTTCTTCACTTAACCCTTCCTGATTCCCTTTACTTACCTTAGATAAGCTCTCAAGGAGTGCATGCATTATATAAGCAGAAAAATGAAGATCGTAATCATACGTAACTATGCTATTATTAACATTTTTATTAACCTTTACATCCATAGATTCAATACCGGAAAGCTTATTTTCCAAATATTTCTTCTTCTCTTCTATAAAGTCTTTAAAATAGTTAAGCAAGAGAAACTGGCCGGCTTGTGCAGCCCGCGTAATTCTCATGAGCTTCTCTACTTCAATTCCATTTATCTTTCCGTAATAGTTTTCCTCAACGGAAAGGACTTGAGTTATAAGAGAATTAAACCCGTTTTTAGCCCTAACTATAATTCTTGACACTTCATTAACATGTAGTTCGGCATTGGTATCGTTTTTTCTTGGCTGATAAGGGTCTGAATTAAAGAACCTTAACTTTATACCATTACCAGATGTATTAGGTTTTACCAAAGCATTGACTGCTGTTATTACTGTATTGTAAACCATTACCTGCATGTAGTTAATACCATGAGTTAGATCTACATAAACCTCATCAAAGTCTTTGGATTCTTTAAGCCAGTTTATAAGCTTATAGTAAACATAATTAGGATATAGGTTTATACCCTCTTTTTTCTCATAGAATAAAACAGATTTATCATCTTCCATAGCAAATCTTCCAATTACTGGAGCAACTTCAATAGTAAGATCCTTACATTCATTAAGTTGTTCAATTACTTTATCATTTTTGTAATTTGATTTAAGTTTTTCTGCCTGATCTTTATATTTGCTGTTTTCCTTTAACATCTCGAGCGTAAATGGTATAAAAACTAGAACCCTATCTGGATTGAAAGCTTCGCAAAGAGCCTTTGTTGATGTGTAGGATTTAAAACTATTTTGATTCTCTTTATCATTTGATTTACTTGATTTTTCAGAAGGTTTTTCTGAGACAAGATATGTTACCTCTTTGTAATTTTTGAAATTGCCCATCGCAGAAATAAGCAGTTTCTCACCCATGAATTAACACCCTCACAATAACTCGCAATAATCCCTCTTAAAATTTTGCTATTCTATCCTTTTAAGTATTTCCATTAAATCCTTAAAATTTTGCTTGAAATTTATTATAGTTTTAGTTTCTTGTAGTTGTTACGTTCTATGATTCTTTGGAAGTCTCCTGAGGTTCTCGTTTTAGTTTCTTGTAGTTGTTACCAAAGAGGAAGAGGGGAGTATATACGTTTATTTGGAAGTTTTAGTTTCTTGTAGTTGTTACCCACCCCTTCACAGGGGTGAAAATCACTATAATAATCGTTTTAGTTTCTTGTAGTTGTTACTATCATAGTATCATTATCTTTATATTTTCTGTTATAGTTTTAGTTTCTTGTAGTTGTTACTTTTAGTAAGCGATGGGGACTTCGAGTATTTCGTAGTTTTAGTTTCTTGTAGTTGTTACATATACCCATAACACCAAGATTACCAGTTTTCAAAGAGTTTTAGTTTCTTGTAGTTGTTACTTGACAAATATTCAAGATATTCAGCATCTTCATTAGTTTTAGTTTCTTGTAGTTGTTACGTGTTTGACATGAGTAAGAGAAAAGAGTCGGGGGAGTTTTAGTTTCTTGTAGTTGTTACAATATTATAATAACTTATATGCAGTAGTTCATACGCGTTTTAGTTTCTTGTAGTTGTTACAAAGGTGTCCAACAATGAAGGTAGTATCATTTAAATGTTTTAGTTTCTTGTAGTTGTTACTCCACATTTTCCATATTTATGCACCTTTAGGGGGATAGTTTTAGTTTCTTGTAGTTGTTACTTGGGTAAAGCTAAGTCAAGGGGTTTAGATGTAGAGTTTTAGTTTCTTGTAGTTGTTACTTATAGTGCTACAGTAATAGATTTTATTAGAAAATATGTTTTAGTTTCTTGTAGTTGTTACGGTCTCCATATGATGTATACCAAGTTTTAAAAAAGGTTTTAGTTTCTTGTAGTTGTTACTTGAGGCATTTTTTAGAATGCCCGAAAATATTGATTTGTTTTAGTTTCTTGTAGTTGTTACGAATTAGATTTTGATTTTGACTTTGAAAAGCCATTAGTTTTAGTTTCTTGTAGTTGTTACTATAGCATAAAAGTGTTTTAGTTTCTTGTAGTTGTTACGAATTAGATTTTGATTTTGACTTTGAAAAGCCATTAGTTTTAGTTTCTTGTAGTTGTTACTATAGCATAAAAGTCCAAAATGAAGCATCCTATAAATTTTGTTTTAGTTTCTTGTAGTTGTTACAAAATGGAAGAATCTGATACAATAGTTGTAGTGCGTTTTAGTTTCTTGTAGTTGTTACCTTGATAAAATAAGAAAAGCTGGAATAGAATACGTGTTTTAGTTTCTTGTAGTTGTTACTCGTCTTTATCTGGCACTACATCGCTATCTAAAAAGGTTTTAGTTTCTTGTAGTTGTTACGGCGGTACCGCAGGACAAACAGGTATAGCCACCACCAGTTTTAGTTTCTTGTAGTTGTTACCTTTGGACCATTATACCTAATTGTTTTGTATGTAGATATGTTTTAGTTTCTTGTAGTTGTTACTTTACTCTATTAATTATTTCTCTTTTCCTAAGTGGGGTTTTAGTTTCTTGTAGTTGTTACTTCCTGTAAATTCTTCGCAAGTGCATGACTCTCTGAGTTTTAGTTTCTTGTAGTTGTTACTGCTTCTTTTATAAAAATTAGTGATATTAAATTCGCGGTTTTAGTTTCTTGTAGTTGTTACACCAGATACAGCAAAATTGACTCACTTACTGAATCCATGTTTTAGTTTCTTGTAGTTGTTACAATACTGGTGTACCTGTTGCTAAAGCCTCAAGTATAACTAGTTTTAGTTTCTTGTAGTTGTTACCTGGATGTTGCAGGGAGTGGTGATACTTCTTGGATAATGTTTTAGTTTCTTGTAGTTGTTACTCATATACTCCTACAAGGAAGAAGAAAAGGAGGAAAGTTTTAGTTTCTTGTAGTTGTTACAATTTTAAATAACGAAGAGCATTTATTTTTTATAAAGTTTTAGTTTCTTGTAGTTGTTACGAAGAGTTTAAAGGAAAGGGGCTTATAATGGATAGAGTTTTAGTTTCTTGTAGTTGTTACTAGTTTTTTTCGCCTTTAATTCTTCGCCCATAATTGTTTTAGTTTCTTGTAGTTGTTACAGTAATGTTTAGTGTTTGTCCATTTGCTAAGCTTATGTTTTAGTTTCTTGTAGTTGTTACTCCATGTTGATGGTGTTATACCCCATGGTGTTGAAAGTTTTAGTTTCTTGTAGTTGTTACGGTGAGAATTTAGAGTTATGTCCTAATGATATTCCGTTTTAGTTTCTTGTAGTTGTTACTTATAGTGCAAAGCCTATAATAAGGAAAAATCCTAGTTTTAGTTTCTTGTAGTTGTTACAGACTTTTTTGTCATCAAAAGAATAATAATAATTTAGGTTTTAGTTTCTTGTAGTTGTTACAATGATATTGAAGAGCCTTACTTTAAGTGGGAGCTTGTTTTAGTTTCTTGTAGTTGTTACATACTCATATTAGCGTTATTAAATATAGTAGCAGATGGTTTTAGTTTCTTGTAGTTGTTACTAATCCATGAATTAATCCCAATTAAATTTATATTAGATGTTTTAGTTTCTTGTAGTTGTTACTATTAAACGCCGACTGCAGTACTTACCAAGTTGTTTTGTTTTAGTTTCTTGTAGTTGTTACTACTTTGCAAAAGTTTAGTGCTTGTAATCAATTAAGTTTTAGTTTCTTGTAGTTGTTACATTTTATAATAATATAATTGATACTTTAAAGGCATTAATGTTTTAGTTTCTTGTAGTTGTTACTCCATCAAGCCAACTCTTATTCCTCTTGATGCTAGTTTTAGTTTCTTGTAGTTGTTACCGATCCTTCACTTTTCATTTTATAAGTGATACTCCTCCCTAATAAATTTTTCTTAGCCTCCGAACGAGTCAAGGTGAGTTATGGTAACTGAAATGAAACCCTATTTGAGCCTCATTGCAGTGACCTTCAGAGTCCTTGACTCGTTGGGTAAAATTTTGTTTTAAAAAATTAAAAAATAATTAAGTTTAATGCTAATAAAAGTCTAGATGCTAGTTTCAGAATTCATTTAAAACATTATTAATTAAAAGCAGGCTAAATTGAATAGATTTAAATACTTTGGTTATTCAAATATAAAAGAGGATATCATTGAAAGGATTTCCGCTTCTTATTTATGCGATAACCCCTGTTTATGTTGGTATGGGTAGGTCTAGTGGGATTGTCGATCTTCCCATACAAAGAGATCCTCTTGGTTTTCCTATAATTTTCTCCTCATCATTCAAAGGAGCACTAAAACAATGGTGTGGCACTAAGTCCGATAATTCTAAAGATAAGTCTAACAAATATGATAAATATGGAAGGCTTAACTGTAACGATCAAGAAATAAAGAATTGTTGCTGTCTTTTTGGAGGCGAAAGTATAGGAAGCGATGAAAATGCGGAAGCAAACAATGAAAAGAAGCAAGTTCAAGAAACAGCCTCTATAATTAGTTTAAGCGATTTTTATCCACTTGTTATACCTGTTCCTAGTCTTGACAAAGGCTATGTCTATTTAACATCAAAGTATTTAATTGACACGTTATTCGAGCTTTTTAGTTCTGTTGAATACGAAAATGGGAAAAATTGGATTAATCAATTCAATAAAAATAATAACCCTAATGGTTCTGTAACCATAGGATCTGATATGGAAGGAATCCCTTATCTTAAATTTCAAGACTCCAATTTTGAAAAAGAAATCACTAATCTTGGTAAGTTAGCTGAAAGACTAAAAGATGGAATAGCATATGAGACTGACGACTTAAAGGCTGTATTTGAGATAGAGAAAGGTATAATAAAGTACACTAGAAACAAAATAAACCTAGAAAATGGCACAGTATCAGATAATGCTCTCTGGACTGAAGAATACTTACCTCGCGGTACTATACTTGCAGGCATAGTTTTCTTCAACGTACCTAGGAAAAACAAATATTGCGAGAATGGCGAAATTATTGACGAAAATAAAGCCGAATCAAAATTTAAAGAAGTCTTTGGCGAGAAAGAGTTTTACCTTAACGTTGGTGGAAAAGAGACTATAGGAAGAGGCCTAGTCAAAGTAAAGGTCTTGTATACAGATAAGAGGTGAAGACATACGAGTACCGTAGAGGTAGAAAAGAGGGTTAATGATATAGTTGAAAATAAACTCAATAATAATTTAGTTTTTGAAGGTATTTTTAAAGCATTTACTCCGTGGTGGGGAGGTAATGAGTTTGGTTATACCTTTTATCCAACTGCTCACTACCCAGAAGCCAAGGAAATAATAGGTAAGACCAAGTGGACTATAAGAACCCTGTGTGGATGTGTACCGGAATTCTTTGGGTCCACTAATGATAATAAGAATGCCATCGCCTCTAAGATAAAAGTTTTGATACTTCCCGAAGACCCTAAAAGTAGAGATCCTAAAGACCCTAAAGTTGAAAAGCTAAAATACTTCACGAAAATACCTCAACAGCTAAAATTTAGCAAAGATAAAAAATTCGATTATAATATTGATGATGAGGGGTTCTATAAGCTATTAACAATACCTAGGTTTTACCTTAAAGCCCTAAGTAATGAAATACCTCCAGAAGAGCTCGTGAATTATCAACCAATGAAACCTGAATTAAAAATAAGGGTGAAAATATATGTCAGGAATTATGACAATAATGAATATATAAGATCAGCAGCACTTTTTCTAAAGGCCATGCTTGTAACTATGAAATATCTAGGAATTGGCAGCGCATCTAATAGGGGCTTCGGCAGATTCAAGCTTGAGTCTATAGTTAAGTTCAATCCAAAGCTAAAAGATTACATAATTAAAGGCTTCAGCAAAGAATGCCTAAATATGTGTAAAGAAAGTTGTAAGAATTCTGAAAGCAGTTCTTTTCCTATATTTCCAGAAGCTGAAAAAATTAAATTTAACGTCAGTAGTGAAATCAATAATGTAACAATAGATACTTACATAGATCCTAAGGATATTAAGCTTATTAGATTTGTTAAGCCAGTTAATTCCAGAAGAGTGAAAATTAAAAATTTTAATTGCTATAATGTTGAAGCTAAAGATATAGAGGGCGTATTAGCAGCCATAGGTCTTGCTACGCTTAAGCTAACTTGGAAGTCAGAGCGTATGTGCAAGGAAAAAAGGATAATCGGAGGTAGAGGTTATCACACATGGCCGCTAGGGCTTCCCAGATCCAAATCTAAAAAAAAATGAAAAGAAAAATGGTTATTTAGTTAAGGTTATCAATAAACAATTTGATATTGGAAGAAGGCAATCTTACATAATTATTTCTCCTACGGAAGACCTTGGAGTATACTTGTTGCCATTTTATGCTGATGATTATAGACCAATAATGCATATAGGTTACAAAAAAGAAGAAGTCAAAGATATTGAACCAGTATATCCCAAAAATTGTAATAATCCCAATAAAAAGAAGGATAATCTTACGACTAAAGACTTTATTGACATAACCATGGATTGGCTTGAAGCTATACTAAGAGGTGATTTAAGATCATGACAAATAATGAGAAAAAAGACTACATACAATTCGCTATTGATTATGGAAAGAAGCTCGATAATAGGCTTAAAAATGAAAATAAGTGTCAAAAAATAGATGCATTTAAAAATAGGGCTAAAGACTTTCCATCACTAGTAGTTCAAGAAGGTCTTGTGCCGGCTCTTACATTTTACTATGCCAAGGCTGAGGGAAAAATCGATGATATTAGTAAAATTAGCTGTGACGAGCTAAGTAATGAAGGTAGGGGTTATTCAGCATATATGGGCTTTCTTATGGATGCCCTAAGGAACTTCGCTTCCCTCAAATGCGAAAATGCATTAAGCTGTATAGAAGAGGTTAGAAAGAACGAGCTCATAATCACGAATAAAATATTGCCTGTTTTAATTGAGATGAAAAAAATATCTAGCATTGTTGGTGGACAAAAATGAGTATAACAAATCAAAATCCTAATAATTTCTGCAATAAATACAAAAACTTCGGCCTAGCATGTCTAAGAAAATTCATAGATGATTATTTGAAATCAGCTAAAGACACGTCAGAAATTAACTCAACAACTATATCAAAAATAAGAAAAGAGATAATCAAAGAAGCTGAAAATAAAAGCTTCAACCTAAGCCTAACAAAAGCCGTTATGGAAGAAACAAAGAATGCCCTTTTAGCACTTGACTACGATGTTATTGACGTTACTGCAAGGCTTGACTATAAAGCTATAAGTGGTATGTCTGAAGGCTTATTCCATCTCATATTTGAGGTAGGCCTGAATTATGATGAACTTCTAGATGTGCCCTATATACCTGGGTCAACAATAAAGGGTATAATGAGAAGCAGACTTTATGAACTTACCAAAAATAAAGGTGAAGAGCTTTTTGGACCTTTAAACAATATTGGAAAAGATAATGCGTGGAAAGGGAAGATTGTTGTAAGCGATGCCTATCCGATTCCAAATAATAAGAATAATAATAGCGAGGAAACTAAGCTCTTAACCGGCGATATATTAAACCCTCATTACTATAAAAATAATGAGGCAGTCAAATCAGAATATGAAGTTATGCCGACGCCAATTATACACATATCCATAAGAGATAATGTAAAGTTTAGGTTTCTGATAGGTATAGAAAAGAATGCAAACCCTGGAGAGGCTGGAAAAATACTTAATGTAAAAAGCGCTAAAGAACTTGTTATGATTTTATTATTATACTCATTGAAAACAGGCATGGGAGCAAGATCAACTAAAGGATATGGCTTTTTTGAAGTTGAGGATTTTTTGGTGATGTAGCATGGATGATGAAATATTTAAGGTTAAGGCTCTTGCTCTACTCCATGATCCGCCATGGAAGCCTTGGAGCATAAGTAATAGTATTGAAGGAGGAGATAAAAATAAGGGAAGAGCACTTGATGATGATTTTCTAAATAAAGTTAATGATTTTCTAAAGGAAAAAATTAAATACTACGAAGAAGGGAATGAGAGGCACGAAAAAGAAGCATTAACCTTCGCAAGAATACTCGGTTTAGAAGATCAATTAATAAAAAAATACTTCAATAATGTAATAAAAAAATCTGATATTTTTTCTGCTTCACTAGATAGATACGCCTTATCACTATCTAAAGAATCGCAAAAAGAACAATTTCCAAAAAAACAGAGCAAAAAGTATAACATATTTAACATAAATCACCTAATGCCTTTAAAATCTGATATAGAGAAGAATTGCATACAAAACTATGTTGAATTCATGTTATACGTTCTCAATAATCCAAAAAATAAGCTAAGCTGGGATCTAAAATATAATGCACTCTATGCCCTCCTAGAAGTTGTTTGGTATCATTTTTGTAATGATTATTACCCATTGGCAGATACAAGGGTCAATACGTATTCTGTGTTTGACCACCTTTATGCAACTGCCTCTATGGTAAATTGGTATATAGATGGCGATCTAACCGGTTATCTTGTAAAGATTGACCTGCCATCTATTCAAGAGGTCATAGCTAGAGGAAGAAAGGCATGGGATTTCTGGGGAGGAAGCTATCTGCTCTCATGGCTTTCATATGAAACTATAAAGCCACTTATATGGAAATTTGGCGTTGATATAGTATTATCTCCTTTCATGGGTTTAAATCCATTTTTCATACACGACCTGTTTAATAGAGCTAAAGAAAACAATAATATATTCCGAAAGAAGAAAATATGGGTAGAGAATAAAGAAGAAGACCTTTACTGGGAGTTTAATGAGCTTATGTTTAATCCCACCCAACCTATCATGCCAGCTACAGTACTTTTAGCACTACCAAAAAGTGCCGGTAAGGATAAAGAAGAAGTTAAAGATCTCATAAAGAAAAACTATAAGGAAGCTTGGGATTATATAGTAAATAATATAGTAAATAAAATTGCTGAAAATACCAATGAATCCAAAATATCTTCAGAAAACAGTTCAAATTTAAAAAATCTCCTAGATAATCCCATAACTCCAGCAAGAATTAAAGTAATTGATATAGGTGAGGCCCTAAGTAAAAGTGAGCTATCTTCTGAAAACCTTAACATATTTAAGTTTATGTACCTGCTAGAACTTGCCAATGAAGATGAAACACCAACAAAAGTATCATACGGAGTTACAGCAGCTCAATTAGCTTATAGCCTTTCCATTAAGAAATATGAAAACAAAGAATTCAACCACCATTGCTCATCATGTGGTATTTTGCCCGCTGTCATTGATAATGATAAAGATCTTGAAGAAGGAGAAAGACTTTGTCAGTATTGTTATTTGAAGAGAAAGATTCGCAAATATATTAAGGAAATTTACAAAATCCACATAATCCCATCAACTATTGATATAGCCAACATTTACAATTGGAGGAAGATATTTAATAATAAAGAAGAAGTCAATAAGCTAACAAATGAAATACCTAAAGATGAGGAAAGTAAGGGTATTGAACAGGAAAGTAAGGGTATTGAACTACCTGAATCCCTTAGATTAACCAATGATTATAAAGCCATAAGTGATAAAGAATCATATGCAAAATATGCAAAGCTTTTCTATTACTATACTACTGAAAAAAGGCTAATGCTTGATAAATTGAATGACCGCTCCCTTAATGGTGAGGAAATATATTATGCTATAGTTAGAGGTGATGGAGATAACGTAGGTAAAAAATTGCTCAAGGGTATCATTAAGGCTAAAAGTTTTAAGGATTATGTGAAGGAGGTATTTAATCTAACCATAGACGACGAAACTATAAATGAGATTAATGGAAAAATTAGGGATTTAACTAATGCAAAGCCTGATAATAGTGAAATACAAATACCAGTTACCCCAGATTATCTCATAACCCTCTCGAGAAGTCTCATGGTGGTAGCATTAAATGATGCTTTAACAGTTTCAAAAGACGGCTTCTTAATATACGCTGGGGGTGATGATATAGCCTTCCTGGCTCCTATTAGTAAAATGGCAGCCTTTGATTTAGTAATGAGGACTAGGTCAAATTACTGGGGGTTAAATATGAAAGGCGATAAAGATTATAAAGAATTATACAATGCTGAATCTCATGGATTGATCGGCTTTATCAAACTTGGAAATATGATCTTTGATGCACCTGCTGCATATGGAAGAAGTTATGGGGTTTATATAACTCATTATAGAGACCCATTCTTCTATTCATGGGAGATAGCAGGGAAACTTGAAGAAATGAAAGAGAATAGCAAAGAGAAAGATATAACAGTAATTTTTGGAGGAAGAGGAAAATTTGATAAAAGCGAAACAGCAATTCTAAATAATTCCGAACTATATGATGTAAAACATCTTTACAATGAAATTAAAATAAAGAGAGAACTTAGTAAATCATTTATAAAAGATTTGCTAAGGGACGAACTTGTTGAAAAGTGCTCAAAAGAAATAGACTGCGATGAACTTTTAGCGAAAATATTTAATTATTACATAGGTAGGAATTGGATGAACAACGAAGAAAATAATAATGATAACACGCAAATAGTCAATTATGAAAAATTAAGCAAAATGAATATTAAAAATTACTTAAATGCAGTTAAGGCTGTTGATTACTTCGATGATATGTTCACAAATGTGAGGTGATAATGCTTGGCTTTTTATCTGTTGAAACCGCTTAAACCTTTTTCATTTAGATGGACAGGTGAGTTTTCTCCTTCTACTAGCGGGCCTATGAATAAGGGTATATCTGAGCCCTTACCATTGCCAAGCACTATAGCCGGATTTCTTTACTCCATAAACAAAAAATGGGGGTCAAGCAAAAATTTGGAAAATCTCAAAATTGATGAAGATCTCAAAACTTTAGCATCAGGAATTTGGGGCCCCCTACTATATGATGGTATGAACTACTATGCTCACAAGTATCCTGGGGGATTAATTCAGTTGAAAATGAATAATAGTTTGTATATTGATAAACCTCAAGTTAATCTAGAAAAAAACGATGTTGGAGAAAAATTGGAAGCACTAAGTGAAAAAGGTGTTATTAATGTAATTAATAGAATAGGAATAGGACTTATGTACAATTCTAAAACGGTAAAAGAGGGCTTGCTTTATTCCCAAAGCCTTATAAAGCTCAAGAATGGAGGAATAATATTTAAAGCAAATTCTGATGTCAATGAAGGCTTCTATACCATGGGAGGCGAAGGTAGCATAATAGAGCTGAAGAAATGTAAGGAATGCGAAGAAATAATATCAGGCAAAGGTGACTATGGTTTAGTAATCTCGCCAATCATTTTAAAACCTCGTGAAAATGTAACAAGTATTATTGATGACTTTTACGAACTTAATATTGAGGGTTGCGGCAAACTCAGCGATTTAAGAGTTAATATTCCGGTAAATGCAAATAATAAAGAGAAATCACTCAAAAAATATTTTAGGCCTCAAATTAAATTAGGGCTCATAAGCCTCGGATTTAATATTACCTACAATGTTATAAGACCAATATACCTTGCTATAATGCCTGGATCAATAATTAATTGTAAGGAAATGGGCAATGTCGGTTTATTTAAAGAGGTAGGCTGGGGCTCAATTTTACCCATAAAGATAAATATTACATAACTTATTGGTAATTTCCGATACATTTAGTTCTTTAATTTTTTATATCTTTTTTCTATTTCCTTATCATTTTCATAAATTTGTTTTAGTTTCTTGTAGTTGTTACTATTAAGACTTAAAAATATAGTATAAAGTGGTGAGTTGTTTTAGTTTCTTGTAGTTGTTACATTAAAAGAATATGTTGGTAATAGAAGTGGAGGTAGTTTTAGTTTCTTGTAGTTGTTACATGTACCAGTATGTACATTAATGAATTTATCAAAAGTTTTAGTTTCTTGTAGTTGTTACATTTTGAGCAAAAAGGACTTCCTTTACCACCATTTGTTTTAGTTTCTTGTAGTTGTTACTTTTAAGTATGATTCAATAGAAACTAGAAAACTAGTTTTAGTTTCTTGTAGTTGTTACATGATATTATTGTTGATTGTGCTATTGGATATGCAGATAGTTTTAGTTTCTTGTAGTTGTTACGTTGATTTTGGAACGTCCATTGAAGATAAGGATAAAGTTTTAGTTTCTTGTAGTTGTTACCTGAACAGGATCCATTAAGTCAGCATCCATCAAGCCGTTTTAGTTTCTTGTAGTTGTTACAACAAAATACATAATATAAACATAAACAAAAAAGAAATAATGTTTTAGTTTCTTGTAGTTGTTACAATGACGATCCATTCTGTGATGTTGTTAATACGCTGTATGTTTTAGTTTCTTGTAGTTGTTACATATTAGCATTATTAATTATATTAGCTGCTTGTGTAAGTTTTAGTTTCTTGTAGTTGTTACATTTTGCTAGACTGGTCATATAGTATTAAAACAGCTGTTTTAGTTTCTTGTAGTTGTTACACAAGCAATTTATAACTGAAGAACTTAAGCCAGCTGTTGTTTTAGTTTCTTGTAGTTGTTACTTTCTATACATCTTAACTATATGTAGTCTAAAATTGTGGTTTTAGTTTCTTGTAGTTGTTACATATTAGCATTATTAATTATATTAGCTGCTTGTGTAAGTTTTAGTTTCTTGTAGTTGTTACATTTTGCTAGACTGGTCATATAGTATTAAAACAGCTGTTTTAGTTTCTTGTAGTTGTTACACAAGCAATTTATAACTGAAGAACTTAAGCCAGCTGTTGTTTTAGTTTCTTGTAGTTGTTACTTTCTATACATCTTAACTATATGTAGTCTAAAATTGTGGTTTTAGTTTCTTGTAGTTGTTACCGATCCTTCACTTTTCATTTTATAAGTGATACTCCTCCCTAATAAATTTTTCTTAGCCTCCGAACGAGTCAAGGTGAGTTATGGTCACTGAAATGAAACCCTATTTGAGCCTCATTGCAGTGACCTTCAGAGTCCTTGACTCGTTGGGTAAAAATTTGTTTTAAAAAATTAAAAAATTCGTAATACGGACTGATTAAAT
>NZ_JAWDMQ010000020.1:0-26243 GCF_046536515.1 Caldisphaera sp.
ACCTATTGTCGTCTTTCCAGTACCAGGATTTCCTGCTACCAGTATTATTGATCCTCTGTATATTTGGTTTAAAATATCGTCGAGGCCTTTAATTCCTAGCTTTGTTAAAGACAATATCCACACCTTTTTATTTTATATGATAAGAGGCTAAAATATTTAAGTGGGTTTAGGTCTCATAGGGCTTGATAACGTTTGATACCAAGCTCTACGCCCTTGGACTTCATGGAAGTCATGGGGAAATGCCCATTCACACCCCTCCGCCCCTTTAGCGGGATAACCTCAACCTACATCAGTCATATTCCACGGATGTGGGAAAACCCACACATCTTGAGTTAAATGTTTAATGATGCATTTAGATGCCTATCTAAAGTGAAACCACACCTCTCACTTTTAAGTTCTACTAACCTTTCGGGAAACCCATCACATCTGGGCAAAACTTAGATGTGAGGTAAGGGTTCACTTCTTTAACAAAAGAGCCATAAAGCGGGCCTTATATTTAAGCACGTGGTGAATTGTTTTCCATACAGTTCTAGAAATCCTTTTAGATAACTTGTCGTTAGCTTCTTCAAACATTTATTTATTTCCTGGAGTTACCACTGGTCTTATGTAGCCCTTCTTAACGTAATCTCTCAATGTAATATAGCTAATGACGAGTTTTTCACAAACCTTTTAGGCATAATCAATTCTGATCCAAATTAAATAGTTAATATAAAACCTTATTAACATATATGGAAATCAAAAAAGTTATAGAGGGCTCAGACCTGCGTGGGTATATCATTATTTTATCAACCCTTTCGAGCTTCCTCACAGCCCATTAATATTTTATTGAAAATAACTAATAACTCTCAATGCAACGATACATTTTATTATATGCTGACTTTATTTCTTTTTCGCTGTAATTTAAATAAATCTTGTTTAATGTGCTAATTCTTTTCTTGTCGTTTAATAATTCTAATAAGACTTTTCTATAATTCTTTAAAATATCTTTAACTTCTTGTTGTTTTAATATATAATTGGCAAAGTCTGAAGAATCATTTAAAATGGATAAATAATGATTCTTTAAATATTTAAATGTGGTCCCTGATAATTTTTCCACCATATTTTTATCATAGAATGATAATATTCTGTTAACTGATAAACCGATTATATAAGATAACCCTATAGTTAATGCAATTATTTCATCATGAGTTTTATAATCTACATAAAAAGTATTGAATCCTATATTTGAAAATAAATTTTCAACGAGCTTCGATCCATCATTTTTGCTAATAGGAATTATTGCTATATAATGTTTTTTTGGATCTTTTATTCCGCTTCCAAATAATGGGTGTACACTGCTCAACAAAACATTAGAAGAGAATTTATTATAATAATTTATTAATTCTTTTTTAAAAGTAGATATATCAAAAATTAACTTATTATTTAAATTTCCATTATTAGACATTTTAGCCAATTTATTAATAATTTTTTTACTACTGTCATGGCTTGCCGATATCATTATGTAATCACTATCTTTTATTAATTTTTTAAAGCTTATTGATTTTATTTTTAAATCATTTATCATAACATCATATCCTTCTTTTTCGAAAAGCCTATTAAAAAGTTGTCCCATTTTACCATAGCCTATGATTCCTATTTTCATTTTCTCGCCTTAGATATTTTAGTTAATGTATTTTCCTACATCAAGTTCTTCAACTGATTCATTTATTAATTCAGCAGCTAATGGTATGTTTTCTTCTTTAGTTGTTAGTGAAACCCTGATGAAATTTTCAAATTCTCTTCCAAAAGCCTCTCCAGGAAATATTCCTAGACCTTTTTTTGCTAAAGCATATGCAAGTTCAGTTCCAGATAAACCATTGAGTTTTAGAAATACATAAAAAGTACCTGATGGTCTTATATAAACGAATTTTTTATTATTAATTTTATTTAAAAATAAGGTAAGTCTTTTATAATAAGTATTTTTAACTTGATCCGCAATAGATTCCCACATTTCTAAAGCCTTTATAGCTGCTCTTTGAGAAAACTTAGGAACAGAAGTTATGTTAGCCTTGATAAATTCACCTATTTTGTTTATTAGCTGTTTATCTCCAACAGCATAACCTAATCTAAGCCCAGGCATCGAAAATGTCTTTGAAAAACTAAAAACTGATACGGAATTCTGTAGAATGAAATCTGTTAATTTAAATCTGAATCCATCAAAAACAATATCTCTATAGGCTTCATCGGAGACTATGGTTAAGTTTTTCTCTAAAGATATATCAATTAATTCTTTTACCTTTTTTTGGGTTATAACTTTTCCTGTAGGATTATTCGGATAGTTTATTATTAGCGTTGCATCATTTTCTGCCTTATTAAAATCTGGCTCCCAGGATTCTTCAAATTTAGTGTTTATAATAGAAACCTGTTTTTTAAATAAATTGGCTGAAAATTCGTATCCAGACCAATAGGGTGATATTAAATTAACCTTTTTTGAAAACAATATCAATGATGATATAGCCGCTTTAGATCCAGGGGTTATTATTACGTTATCAATATCAACTTTATGATATTCAGCGATGATATCTCTTAATTCATCTAACCCTTTATATGGTGCGTACCCTAAATCTTTAATGTTTTTAATCAATTCATTAATTATCACATCGTTTGGTTCTATATCAGGATCTCCTGCATCCATTCTTATTTTTGCTTTATTTTTACTTAGTTCACTAAAGAACTCATATATATCAAACTTCATCGTAACCACCTTGTGCTTTTTTGCATATGTCTATTATTTCTTTGTATATCCCCTTAAAATCCCCTGCTCTCGATAAAATTTCCATTTCTCTTTTTTCATCTGTTATTTTTATTTTATTTAATTTCTTTATTTTTCCTATTTCTCTACAAACAGATATCCTTTCATCCAATAGACTAATTATTTGCTTATCTATCTCATCTATTTTGTTTCTTAAAATTCTAAGGTCTTCTGTCTCAGTTTCCATTAAGATCACCTTTTAAAATATTTTTAAAATTATTGTAATTAACTAAATTTTTAAAATAGACTACCTTTAAAGGATAAAAATTACGATAGATCAATATTGGTATTCCATCACATCTCCCCACTAATATCTTTAAGGGACAGATATTTATATTTTCCTATTAAATTCCCACATATTAAATTTTTTTATAAAAAATACTATAATTAATTTGCTGAAGTTAATAAAATGGTAAATTTAACAAAAAATTATGAAATAAAGAAAGATTTTAATTTCATAGCTTTCATTTTTAAATCAAAAAAGCATACTAATATATAACAGAAAACTAATAAAATGTAATGGGATGTCCGAAAAAGGCTATCTGAGAATATGATGATAGTCTGGAGCAGGGAACCATTACTTTATGGTTTCTTTTGCAGTTTCTCCAATTATTTTAATTCCTTCTTTAAGCTTATCAACGCTTGGATAACTGAAGTTCACTCTCATAGCATTTGAACCGCTTCCATCTGCAAAGAAGTTCCTTCCAGGAACATATGCTACACCTCTTTCAATAGCTTTTGGAAGCATCTCGCTAGTATCTACTTCTTTAGGCAAATAAACAAATGCAAATAGACCTCCCTTAGGTTTATACCACTCTGAACCGCTTGGCATGTATTCTTCCAAAGATTCTAAAAGTACATCCCTTTTCTTCCTATAAACTTTTCTAGCATTTTCTATTGTTTCATCAACTACACCTTCTTTTATAGCATACATAGCAATATATTGGGATAAAGTACTAGGATTTATGGCCGTTATTGTTATCATAGACTCTATAGCGTCTGTTATAGATTTGTTTGCTATAATATATCCTAACCTTAAACCTGGTGCAAGTATTTTACTAAAAGTACCCATGTAAATTACTCTTCCTTCTGTATCTAATGTTTTTAAGCTGGTAAACCTTTTGTCTGTATCAAATACAAAGAATCCATAAGGATCATCTTCTATAATTAATATATCATATTTATTTGCAATTTCTATTAGTTGTTTTCTTCTATCATCGCTCATAATAACTCCTGTTGGATTATGGCTTGTTGCAACCGTATATATTGCTTTTATCTTTTTTCCTGAGTCCTTAGCCTTTTTGATTTCTTTTTCTATCATTTCAACTTTCATTCCATCTTCGTCTAATGGTATTGAAATAAAATTAGCTCCAAAAAATCTAAATGCGTTTAGTGCAGCAAGGTATGTTGGCGCTTCCACTATAATATTATCTCCAGGATCTATTAATGATAGACCTATTAAGTATATTGCTTCTTGGCTACCTGTTGTTACCGCAACTCTATCGTCTTCATTAACCTTAATCCCCTTTGAAAGCGCAAATGATGCAACTGAGTTTCTAAAAGGAGTGACACCTAAAGTTGGTGAATATTGCAATGCACTATCTCCTAAATCTTCCAAGACCCTTTTAGCTATACCTGCTAATTGTTGTTTTGGGAAAACTTCTGGCCCTGGCAAGCCTCCCGCTAAGCTTATTATGCTTTTTCCTTCTGTTAATGTTAGGATTTCCCTGATTTCAGAAGGCCTCAAAGACTGTGATCTATAAGATATTTTACCTGAATAATCTACCAACTCTTCTGCACCAAAGTTAACAGGTAAGAAAAGATTTAAATCTATTAATGATTAGTAAAACATGTTATGTAAACTATTTATAATGAACACATGGTGGGATACATATACCTAATTCATTGAGTAAAAGATTAAAGTAGTTTTAAAAATTAGAAAAGAATGGGCCGCCGTAGCTCAGTAGGTAGAGCGCTGGCCTCGTATGTGAAAAACCGAAATCGCAGAGAAAGCCAGTGGTCGCGGGTTCAAGTCCCGCCGGCGGCTTTTAAAAAAGTAAACGTTTTATTTTTCTAACTCAGCATTAATGCTGAGGCAAGAAAATGGCTGCAAAACTACTATTTCAGATAGATTCATATATGAAAGAGTTCGAAGGAGTTGTTACAAAAATAGATGGTAACAAGGTGTATTTGAATCAAACGGCTTTTCATCCAGGCCCTTTTGGAGGATTAGCGGCAGACACAGGCTTTATTGAATTAAAGAAGAATACGCACAAAATTAAAGTTTTAGACGTTAAAATGGAGGAAAATGAAGAAGTTGCCCATTATTTGGAAAATACTGATAACATTTCATTAGGTGATGAAATAAAAGGCTACATAGATTGGGAAAAAAGATACACAATGATGAAATTACATACAGCTAGCCATATACTTTCTTCTGTTATGTATAATAAGTATGGAGCCAAAATTACGGGGGGTCACATAGATTACGAATCAGCTAAAGACGACTTTGATTTAACTAATGTAAGTGATTGGAAAAAAGCATTATTAGATGCCGTAGAAGAGACTAATAATTTAATTAAAAAGTGTGTTGAGGTTAAAATCTATTGGCTGCCTAGAGATGAAGCAATGAAGATACCTGGGATAATAAAGCTAGCAGAAAAGATGCCTCCAAGCGTTGATAAGTTTAGGGTAGTTGAGATTACAGGCATTGATCTGCAGGCAGATGGAGGTCCTCATGTTAAAAACACATGTGAGATAGGCAAGATAAAAGTTATTAATGTTGAGAATAGAGGTAAAACAAAGAAGAGAATATATTACACGGTAGGATGATTAAGTAATGATTTCAATAAATAAAGAGAAAAATGATGAAATTTGGGCAAAAAAACTAATAGATGAATGTATTAGCAACTATAAAGATAATGATACAGGGGGTTATATTCCAAAATGTTTAAATGAATTAAAAGATCAAATAGAAAGAGGAATTAAAAGGGAAAATATTATTTACTATATTCTAGATTTAAAAAAATTGGCTACAGACTTATTTAACAAACTAATATTTGAATATAATTTGGAATATCAGCTGCCTTTGAATGTAAACCCTGATGATGTAGCGATTTATGTATGGCCTTCAATATTATCTAATGGTAATAGCCTCAAGTTATATTCTCTAACATTATACAATTGGTTTTCATTTTCATTTAAAAAAGGAGATGGGAAAAGCGAACTAGAACCTGTTACATTCATTTTTAATAAGAAAAAAGATGGATATAATTTATCAATGGCATATGCAAGGGTTCATTATGATTTATGTGAATATAATATTGATAAAATTAAAAATATAAAAATTATATTTGCAAGATATGGTCACACCCCATATATATTAGGACAAAACTATGTAAGGGTAAGATGTCCTAAGTTAAAGCACAATTCAGCAAGGGTCGGGAGAAAATATTGGGATAGAATGTGGCTCTCAGCTGGAAACATATTTACTAGAATCACTGGAGTTAGAAAAATACAATTTAAATTTAAAAACAACTTGAAGACGTATATTCTAGGTTGCCTACCTAAGACAATGAATAATCCTTTTAAAAGCCCCATTTATCCTATACAATTCTTTTAAGCCATACTAAACACAAATTAAGAGGGAAAAGAATTGCAAAATTATAAACTGATAGCACCTAGAAAGATTAGAAAAGTTTGGATAATTACTTTTGAATATTCTCCCATAGTTAAAGTAGGTGGCTTAGGAGAAGCTGTATATCAATTTTCAAGGGCATTAAGTAAGGAAGGCATAGATGTAACAATTATAATGCCCTCGCATGGAAGGCATTTAGATTTATCAATAAGATCTAAATATAACTTTACTCCATTAAATTTTACAGCATGCGGTGAAAGAACTGGTTTAGATGGTAAAAATTATAGTTATTGCATTGGAGCTGAAGAAGCAAATATTAATGGTATCAAGATAATATTGTTTAAAGGACTAGATTATTATACAGGCATAATTTTTGATTCATGGAACGTATATTCTAATGTAGAAGAGAAATCAGCATTACTTACAAGGTCTGTTAAGATTTTTGCATGGCATGAAAATCCACCTGATTTAATTCACATAAATGATTGGCACACAGTATTATCTGGAATAGCATTAAGAGATGAGTTAGAAAAAAGAGGTATTTCAGTACCATTGGTTTATACTATACATTTATCAGGATCCCCTAATTTTCCATGGCATTATGCATCTGATAAGTGGGCAGGTTTAGATAATAACTATCACAAAATATGGAAAGTTTCTAAGCATGAGCCGATGTTATATGAAAAGCTTTGGAATCAGTTAAACGGAAATGTAGAGGCTTTCGGAGTTTATGTTTCAGATTTTATTTCTACAGTGAGCAGGTCTTATTTAACCGAAGAGCTTTTTTCTAGATATGGAAACTGGATAGAAGGAAAATCTTGTGTTGTATATAATACTACAGATTGGGATGTTAAGAAAGTTGAAAAGTGGATTCAAGAAAAATATGGTTTTGTTGGAAAGGAGATTGCATGGGATATTATCAAAGATTATATTAGAAGTTCAAGTTGGTCAGGTTATGACATAAACGATTCTTCAAAGGCAATAATGTTGGTTGTAGGAAGGCTTACATCTCAAAAAGGAATAGACTTAGCTATAAGAGCTTTAGATTATGCGCCTTCTGTAAATTTAGTTATATTAGGAGTATCGGTGGGAGATTATGGATATGAACAATACATTAAGCATTTATTAGAAGAAAGAAGGGGGAGGGCAATAATAACTACTACAAAAATCCATGAGGATGCTTATAAGGCATTATTTAGGGTATCTGCATCTTTAGTTATGCCCTCTAGATGGGAACCATTTGGATTAGTGGCTATAGAAGCATTATCTCAAGGGACTCCTGTTATAGCTAACTCTGTAGGGGGGTTAAAAGAAATAGTTGATGATATTAGAAGTGGTAAAGGGAATGGCCTGCTTGTTAAGCCTGAAGATACTTATGAACTCGGATTAGCTATGGAATCTATTGCAAATTTAATGTGGTATATGAATTTTAATATGATACCAATGGACTCTATTAGGGATATGGCTTTGAAAAATAATATGCTTCCAGAAGAAATCAGAAGTAATGCAATAAATAAAGTTGATATGAATTTTAGAATAAATAATCAAATTGAACAATTAAAATCATGTTATGAAAAGGCAAGAGTCATGTCTTATTATAGAACGCTTTAATAGAAAATAAATTTTATAATTCTTAATAACATTAAATAAACAAGGTGCTTGCTTTGGATATTGCTTTGTTATTTGAAATGCACCAGCCGATTAGACTAAAGAAGCTACACGATTTCACTCCAACTTCAATGCCTGATAACTTAAATGATCTCTTCGATAATTATAGCAACAAAATTATATTAGATAGGGTTACAGAAAAAACTTATCGGCATGCAACAAAAATTATAAAAAATAACATAGAAAAATATGAAGGCTTTAAAGTTAACTTTAGTATATCTGGAGTTTTATTGGAACAGCTTAAAGAAAGTAATATTGATGTTATTAAGCTTTTTCAGGATTTAGCAAGCTCAGAAAGAGTTGAGTTTTTAGCTCAAACTTATTATCATTCATTATCATGGTTTATTGATAAAAAGGAATTTTATGAGCAAATCAAGATCCAAGCCGATTCAATAGAAGAAAATATTGGTTATAAACCCAAGTCAGCAGAGAATACTGAATTTATATACAATAATGATATAGGTTGCTTTTTAAAAAACATGGGATATAAAGTTGTTGTAACAGAAGGGGTTGATTTTATATTAAATGGTAGATCACCAAATAAGGTCTATAAGAATCCATTGTGCGACCATAAAATTGTCCTCAGAAATTACAGACTAAGTGATGATATAGGTTTTAGGTTTAGTAATAATAAATGGGAAGAATACCCTTTAACAGCAGAAAAATATTCGTATTGGATAAATTCTACCCCTGGCGAATTTTTATTAATAGCAATTGATTATGAAACGTTTGGAGAGCATCATAATCCTTCTACTGGTATATATGATTTTTTAGATTATTTGCCAAAGGAAATATTAAAATTTGATAATTTAAAATTTGCAAACATAAGTGAAGCAAGAGAATCTGACGATTATTATGATGTCCCTCCATGGAGAACTATCAGTTGGGCTGATGAAAGAGATTTAAGTGCATGGCTGGGCAATCCATTGCAAAGGGATGCATTTAATTCTCTAAGGAGGCTTTATTATTATTCAAAACCATTTGGAGGAATTTTATTAGAAACTTTTAGAAAATTAACTATTAGCGATCACCTTTATTATATGGCAACTAAATATGGTCCAACAGGAGAGGTGCATAATTATTTTAATCCTATGGGAGGCTATGAAAAAGCATTCCATTCATTTATAATAGCATTAGATATGCTGGGTTTAAAGATAAAGGAAAAAGTTAGCGAAAATTTATGTGATTTTTTGATAAATATGACATTACCAGAGGAGCTTTGCTTTTATTTTAATGATAATGGTAAAAATTTAGGTAAGGCTTGTTCTTTACCTGAATTTTTCCAAGCAGTTAAAAAATTATCTATAGATTATAAAGAAAAACATAGAGAAGATATAGACAAATGGTTATCAGAAACACTAATGGTAAAGAACCTTGATGAGGTTATGAGAAAGTGTCCTGACTTAATTAAAAACTGAATAGATATTAATATTTTAAATTAAAATATTATTGAAAACTTATTCTTAAGGCCGAAAATAATTGTAATAATTTTTTATAAGGAATCATCTTTATACATTAACGACATACGTTTTTTATCATATTTGCTAGATACCTTTTCTAAATAATTTTTTATCATAATATCCGTCTCTACTAAAAAAGCTTCTTGGGGGACTTTTCCATTTTTTTCAACATAGTATCTAAATGGAAGCTGTTTCATTAGAAATTCGCTTTCTTTGATAAAATAGTTTAATTGATTTAAAAATAAATGAACATACCTATCTGCATATAGGTCTATACTTCCAGGATAAGATCCAGAATATTCATCGCTTTCTAACAAATCTTTATTTCTTATGAGTTCTAGCCCTACTTCAGAACCAAATTCAAGCATTTTCATAACTAGTTTCCATCCTTTTGTTCCATAATAATTTACTTCACCTTTATACTCTTCACCCTCTACACCGTTGTTGCCATAAACGTATTGTCCTAATAGATCAGGATTTCTTTTATTAAAATTTTCATATTCTATTTCGAATTTCTGTTTTATTTTTTCAATAGTTTCATTGTTACTATAAAATCTAATTCTTAGCGTATTTGGCCATGGAATAGATTCCCAGATATAATGCCATGAGCCCTTCTTATTAGACATTACTTTAAAGTCTTTTACCAAAAAATAAACAAAATTTGATAAAATCATTTTTATTTTTTCAGGATCATTACTTTTTATCTCTAAATTAATTTCTAACCATTTCAACTTTAACCCTATTATTTATTTATTAAGTTCCTTTTTATTAAAATTTTATACATACGATTTACTTAAACAAGTGTTATAGGAATAAATTTTGGCTTAAACTATTCATCCTATAAGAATTAACCATATGGAGTTATATGGTTATCATTTAATGTTAGTTGAGGTAAGGTGTACCTCATATTTCGATTGTGCATACTCTGTTAAAAGGAGAGTTTTTAAAAGTAATGTTTAAGTATTAGATCTTATTTAGTTTTGAAAGACAAGATTTGTGATTTTTTGTTCAATTGCTCATAAATACAAAAGTTTATAATTTAAAATAGATAAATTATTTATATAGGTGAATATGATTGGATCAAGGAAGTTTGATAAAAATTGCTGTGCCTTCAGATGACGGAGAAACCATGTCTGATCATTTTGGAAGATCTCTTGGCTTTATAGTTTATTATGTTGATTTATCTAACAGTAAAGTTATTAATAAAGAATTTAGAAAAAGAAAATATACGGAAGATTTTCATGGTCATCATTATGGTTATCATCATGA
Organism: Caldisphaera sp.; assembly: GCF_046536515.1. GTDB lineage: Archaea > Thermoproteota > Thermoprotei_A > Sulfolobales > Acidilobaceae > Caldisphaera. The sequence goes on from NZ_JAWDMQ010000020.1 coordinate 10,826, forward strand.
ACATGAAGATGAAAGTGTAACTTCACCTGAAGAAGCGAAGAAGCATATAGATATTTTAAATACAATTAAGGATGTTGATGTAATAATAACGGCTGGTATGGGTCCAAGAATGATATCAGCGTTTAGATCTCTAAACAAAGCAGTAATTATTGCATATGATGCTAATCCAGATAATTTAATTAATGAATATATAAAGCAATACTCTAATGTTTAATGAAAATTTATGTTAATATTGCAATTAATACTGATCAATAAATTATATATATATAAAAAAAGAAACAACAAATTTCTACTTTTAAAGCAGGCATAAAATTTAAATTTTAAACATATTTAAGAAAGCAAAATCTGACCTCCTATCCGCTCTAAAGGGAGAGGTTTTCTCTTGTAAAATCTTGTTATTAGTAAAAAACATATAACTTTTATTATATAAAACATAACAGAATAGCTATAAAGGTCTAACCTTAAGACCTTAGGGAATACTTTAAAGTTGGTAGGATTTCAGTTAATCCTTAAGGCTATGTAAACTTACTAAAAACGGAAAGTATGTTAGGCGGCAAATATCCCTTCTTCTATGACATATTTTTTTCTTGCCAGATCCATCATTTTTTTAGTAAATAATATGGCAAATATTACAACAACAATGCCAAATAAGAAAGATGCCCAAGCAGCTAAGGTAATGTTCCCTTGATATGTCCAAATATCTATTAATTTCATTAATCCATGTCTTACCTCTAAATTGTGGCCATTTAAATTTAGCCAATATTCACCTATCATTAGTCCCCCCCATGCACTGTTAATTGTAGATGAAAGACCGCTAATCATATATGGGAACGTAGACGGAAGTATAATATATCTCATTTTTTGCCAATAGCTCAAATTAAAATTATCCATAACCTCCCAATATTCTTGTGGTATAGCCTTTATTCCGAGCCACATAGCATAAAATATATAATAAAATGTACTTAAAAATCCTAATAATAATACAAAAAATTCGACAGATAAATAGCTTAAAAACCTTTCTATAATTGTATATGAAGCAGCAAATATTATTGGAAAATAAGTAGGAGGAGGATAGGCTGCAATAACCTGAATAACAGGTATTGCTGTAGCTTCAGTTTTTTTATGTAGTGCTAAATAATAAGCAATAAACAGAGAAATTAAAAATGATGTGATTGCAATTAAACTAACCCTTATGTAATCATATGCTATGTTTATTAATATATATAAAGAGTTATTTAATAAATAAATCCAAAGTTTATATGTGGTTGATGATAAAATACTGTAAACTCCGTAAATTAACAAAGATAAAATAACTAAACCTGTTATTGCCCCTATAATTTTATAGACTAAGTTACCTCGTTCTTCTTCCATTTCTAATTTCCTTAGTTTTATTGTTCTTCTCATAGGCGATGCTAAATATCTAGTAGTAATGTTACCTATCCTTCTAGCTGGTGCAGTTAATGGTGTATAAAACTTTGCCAAATATTTTATCCTACTGTATCTTGGTATAGGTATTTCACTTTCTAATGAATATTTTGCAACAGCCTGATTTGCGAATTCTCTTAAACCGAAAATTGTTATTGCTATTATAATGCCTAGAACAGCTAAAGAGAAATAAATTAGGCTGAAGGCATTTTTGTTTATTAAATCTATAATTATAGATCCTATACCAAATACGTGAAAAGAGTTTGTTCCCACTATAAAAACTTCACTTACTGTAATATAAAAGAACGCGTCAGTGAATGATGGTATTAGATTTGCAGCAATTTTAGGCATCGAAAACGGAATGTATAACTTTTTAAGTTTGTCTATTAGGCCTAATCTTAAATTTTCAATTGATTCAAGCATAGGCAATGGTACTGTTTTAAAAGCTTGATAAATACTCATCCATATATTCCAAACAACAGCTGTAAAAATTAAGAAATCTGCAGCTAATTCGGCTCCAATATAGCCTCCTATATGGTAAATAAAAAATATCAAAACAACAGGGAAAAACGATATAACAGGAACTGACTCTAATATTTCAATAAGACCTATATAAATGCTCTCAAACAATTTACTCTTTATTGAGATATATCCAAAAATCCAACCTGTCACTATTGATAGCAAAATTAGTCCAAATACTCTTCCCGTTGATGCCAAAGTTGCTAATATTATTAATTCGTATATATTCATTATCTCTACCTTGATGGAATAGTATAATCATATAACATATCAGTATATTCAAAGAATTTAGGATCTCTTGGGTTTCTAGGTCTTTCTAAGTCTATTTTAACTTTACCAATAACAGTAGCAGGGTGTCCATTTAATATGTAAACAAAATCTGATAACTCGACAACTTCATTTAAGTTATGTGAAACCAATACCACTCCTTTAAGCGTTGTATTAACATTAAAAAGTATGTCGTAAAGTTCTTTTCTTAGAGATTCAGCTGTTAGTTCATCTAAATGAGCAAACGGTTCATCCATAAGTAAAATTAAAGGGTCAGCTGCTAGTGCTCTTGCTATAGCAACCCTTTGTCTCATACCCCCACTAAGTTCTTTAGGATAAAAGTTTTCAAATCCTTCTAAGCCAACAGTTTCCAGCATTTGTTTAGCAATTTCCTTGGCCGCGTTTTTAGATAAGTTTCTATGCTTTAGGCCAAGCATTACGTTTTCAAGTGCCGTCATCCAAGGAAAAGTAACTATTGACTGATGGACTAGCATTATTTTTGGTGTAGGCTTTGTTATCTTTTGTACAAGCAAATATACATTCCCTTCAGTGGGCTTCAAAAATCCTCCCAATACTCTAAGTAAAGTTGATTTTCCAACTCCCGATGGACCAATTATTGAAACTATCTGGTTTTCTCTTACCTCTAAATTTATGTGATTGAATATTGTATTTTTATTGTATGCGAATGCTACGTCAACTGCTTCTAAAACTGTTCCAACTCATCCGCCCCTCTATCTTTGCCTTTTGAAACAAATAATTCTGGGTTTAAATTTCTAATCCGAAAAATTGTAGATAACTTCAGTAATTAATTTTATGAGTTTTAAATTTGTTTATTTAGAAATAAGTTTTCCTTGTCTAAATAAGTTAATTGCCTTTCTTTCATCTATTTCATTAGTATAATAAACTTCTATTCCATATGCTTTTAATGCCAACAAGTTTTCATTACCAGCATATATTATTGCATTTACCCCCTTTTCTCTTAACATTTGTGAAATATTACTCATACTTCCTCTAGTCAAATTAATGTTATCTATTATCGATTCAATATCCATGTTGGACGTGTTTAAAATTTTAATTTTTTTGATTTTTTCTATATTATTAGCTATCATATCTTTTTCATCTTCAAATATAGCTAACTTCCATTTTCCAGTATACGATCCAGGTTCTATATGAATTGAAACATATAACAATGAAGGAATTTCTTTCCTAAGCTTTTCTTCCACAACATCGGTTAGCCTATCAGCATCTTTTACGCTAAAAGCTGGTGGCGCTTCTAAATGCATTGTAGCAAACAAGAATGGGCCTGCCTTCCTTACTTTTATTTCATGGACACCTATGACATTTTCTATACTTAATACAATTTTTCTTATATTTTCAGTTGCTTTTTCATCTCCTCTATCTAATAGTGTAAGAACAGAATCCTTTCCGATTTGATATGATTGTAATAATATATATCCTCCTATACCGATGCCTATTATTTCAGGCAGATATCTTATATTAAACCATTCACCAATTATCCCTATTACTACTGCAATGCTTGTTAGAGCATCTTGTAAAGAATGCACCCCTTCTGCATTAATTGCATCCAATTTGATTCCAGGAGTAGATAGCAAATATCTTGTTAACCAATAAGTTGCTATTGCTGAAACTAGTTCTACACTTATTAAAAGCAATGGCATACTGATTTTGCCTTCATTAGTAAAAATAGATTGTCTTATTATATCAAATCCAGCATAAGCTATTGCCACTGCTACAAATAAAGATGCTAAATTTTCAGCCTTATATAGCCCAAATGGGTATTTTTCGGAGGGATATTTTTCAGCAAAAAAGAGGCCAATATAGACAACAAATCCTGTTAGAGAATCTGCTATGTTGTGTATTCCATCAGCATATATAATTAAGCTTGCAAAAATTATTCCTAGTAATATTTTCGATATAGCTAAAATTATGTATATTATAGCTGCTATAAATGATCTCTTTTTGCCTTCGCTAAAGCTAACCAATAGTTTTGGCCCTCCCAAATTAGTTAATTTTTCATTAAGATTAAATGCTTAAATAAGGATTTAAATTATAATAGTTTTAATATAACCTAAACATTTTGAAGTTTGAATGCATATTTTAATATTTTTTTTAACATTTTCATAAGTATCGATTGAATTTATTTTATTTTTATCAAACCATCTTCCATTTTCTAGTTTTCCATCTACTAATTTAACCAAGAATCTGACCTCCTCCCCACCCTAAAGGGCGAGGGTTTCCTAAGGTCTCAAGGGTTACACCCCTTTTACGGGTGCTACTCTGAAAGCAGATATAAAAATAGCAGTACAAGGAAAGATTCTAAACCCTAATAAAGAGAAGAGACATAAACTAAACGTTATTCTAGAGAAATACCTAAATGCAATAAGGTTTTTTGCTTCTTTTAATATCAAGGATAAGAAACTTCTCCAGAAAAAAGGATACGAGGAAGCTAGGAGAAGGTTTGGTCTATCTTCTACGCTAACAGAAACAGCTAGAGATAAGGCAGTAGAACTGGTTAAGGTAAATGAGGAAAGAGAATTCAACATACATAAAGTATCAATACGAGTGAACTACCGTGCTTTCAAACTTGTGAGGAGGGACACTAAGTTAACATATTATTGGTTATATCTTAAGCTAGACGGCGATGGTGTGTGGTATCCAGTGCAATTCGGAGAAAGACAAAGACAGATGATATAGGACGCTCTATCAGATCATAGCGAATGGTCTTTACAACAAGTTGAACTCATAAAGAGAGATGGTGAATGGTATGTATACTTCAGCCTTGAAAAACCCTTCAAGGATTATGAACCACAAACACCTATAGGAATAGATTTGGGTGAAAAGAACTTAACTACAGTAGTTTCACTAGTTAACGGTAAACCTGTAAAGGGTACTTTCTTCAAAGGGACAAAAATCAAGGAAGTTAGACACAAGTACTTCAATATCAGGAAGAGACTATATGAGAAGAGGAGGCTTGACCTGATTAAAAGGTTGAGAGGAAAAGAGGTAATGATAGTTAACCATGAACTCCATGTTATCTCCAAGAAGATTGTGGAATACGCTAAACAATTCCCTTCACCAGTAATAGTTATGGAGAAGCTCACAGGTATTAGGAATAACTTTACGGGAAGTAAGAAGATCAACAGAAGTTTTCACTCCTTACCCTTCAGGAAATTGCAGAAGATGATAGAGTATAAGGCTAAGTTGCAGGGCATTAAGGTGATCTATATCAATCCTAAGAACACGTCCAAAACATGTCATAGGTGCGGTTATGTTACCCGAGTGGAAGGTAGAGAGTTTAAATGCCCTAAGTGTGGACTTATATATAACCGTGACTTGAACGCGTCTATAAACATAGCCCATGCCTTAACGAGAGGTATGGGTCGGGGGTATGTAAACACCCTAAAGGGGAGATGAAGGTGTGTCGTGAAGTCCACTGGAAACCCCAAAGCTCCGTCCGTGAGGGCAGGGTAGTTTACGTTTCCTCCCTAGAAGCCTATTCTGTAGGGCATTTTATAAGATATATTAAAAATAAAAGAATATAAGTTTAACATTTTATGGCAGAAATCTTAGAAAACAATTATTTAAAAAGCTTATAATTTGTGAAAACTTTTATTTATTTGATTTTCAATTTTTTTTGGGGGATATAAATGCTTAGTGAAATACTAACAGCACTACTTGAATTATCGTTAATAATGTTGTTTGCTGCATTAATGGGAAGTATATCAGTTAAATATAGGTTTCCTAAAGTTGTAGGAGAGCTAACAATAGGTATAATAATATCGCCTTTTTTAATAGGAGGATTTATAAATAAAATTATTAATTTAAATCTCTTTAGCATTAATAATTACGTTCTTTTATTTTCAGAATTTTCTGTAATTTTAATGATTTATTCTAGTGGTTTAGAATCTGGCATATTATCTCTAAAGTCATCTGGTATATGGGGAATATTGGGAGCTATCTTTGGAGCAACAATTCCATTTATTTTTGGAACATTTTTATTAAAATTTTTTGTATCTTTTAATGTAGCTTTAATTATGGGATCAGCCTTAGGTGCAACAAGTCTTGCAGTCGTTTCATCATTGATTAAAGAATTGAATTTAAAAGGAAAAGGCATAGATTTTATTTTAACAGCTGGAGCATTTGATGATGTTGTTTCTTTAATTATTTTATCTGTTGCATTAGCAATAAGTACATTAGGAGGCTTTAGTTATGGACACATAATAAGGATAGTATTTTTTTATAGCATTGCTTGGGTTATTATATTTGCAATATCTGTTTTCATAATACCTAGAATATTCAATAGGATTAATGATAAATATGCTTTTGAGGCATCATTAGTAACTATTTTTGGCTTAACAGCAATTATGACAACATTGGGTTTTTCTGCAATAATAGCAGCTTATATAGCAGGAGTGTCTATGGCTGAAAGTAAAAAGGTCGCAATTTTAAGGAAGAATGTAGATGTATTGCTAAGCATATTTGGATCCATATTTTTCGTTGTTGTGGGTCTAGAGGTTAACCTAGTTAATTTATCTTTATTAGGAATATTTTTAAGTGTTTATTTAACTGCTTTAGCAATCATTTTTAAGATTTTAGGAATTTATCCATTCGCATATATTACTACGAAAAGCCATAAATCGAGTTTTGCAATTTCAATGGGTATGATACCAAGAGGTGAAATAGGTTTAGTAGTAGGTAGTATAGGGTTAACTTATTCCATATTAAATGATATGGAATTTTCATCTATAGTTATAATGTCACTACTTACATCAATTATTGGTGCTATAATTTTTAATAATATTTACCATTACATCTGAAAGCCTTGCATTTCAGTGGGTCAGATACCATGTTATTAGAAATTAATAATGAATAATTATTTATAAAAAATATATGTTATATTGGGGAATTAAAATATAAGGGCTTTTTGATAATAATAAATAAATGGGTGAACATAAATTACATCAATAAAAAAAGCATTGATACCAATAGGAGGTTTAGGAACAAGACTCTATCCTTTAACAGTAGATACATCAAAACCTATGGTTAGATTTTTAAATAATTTTCTCATAGACTTCACTTTATCTGAGTTGGCTTATAGAGGAATTAATGAGGTATTTCTAGGAGTAAGTGGATTTTACAATTATAGGGATGTTTATGATCATTTAGGTGAAAGGTTTAGGGTTAAAATTGATAATGAGAACAAAATAATAAAAATAAGGTATCAGCCAAATGAAGACAGTATTGGCAACGCTCACTCTATAAAAATTATGGCAGACTATTACGATATCTCGGATGATGTATTAATTATCCAAGGTGATACTGTAGCAAGCATTAACGTTAGTAATCTATATAAATTTCATCAGTCAAACGATGCATTTATAACAATAGTTTTAAAGGAAATAACAGATTCAGAAAAATTAAAGCAATTTGGAGTTGCAAAAGTTGATGAAAATATGAAAATTGAGAACTTTATTGAGAAACCAAGTAATCCAAAAGAATTACCTTCAAGACTGGTAAATACAGGAATTTACGTGTTATCTAAAGATTTTGTTAAGTTTTTGAGATCTTCAGAGTTTAATGAAATGCTTAAATTAGGTAAAGGAGACTTTGGTAAAGATGTGATACCATATCTTATTTCTAAGAAATATAAAGTTATGGGATATGTTAGTAATGGTTATTGGTTTGATGTAGGGACTTTAGATAGTTTTATGGAAGCATCATATTATCTTTTGAATAACATAGAAAGGGAAAGGCTGGATGTTGAAACTACATATAAAAATGTGTATATGCAAGGGAAGAGTAAAAGATCGAAAAATGATCACATAGAATTGATTGAAAAGATAGCAACAAATAAAGTTCAATTTGAAGGAAAAAATTTAGTAGGGAGGCATGTCAAAATAGGAGAAAATGTAAAAATGGTCTCATCAGTTATAGACAACTATACTGTAATAAAAGGGGATAATGAAGTTAAAAACTCAATTATTATGGACAGAAGCCTCATAGAAAGCGGTGCTATTGTAGAAAGAAGCATCGTTGGGAGGCATGTCAAAATAGGAGTTAATGTAAAAATAATTAATAGTCATTTGGGTAATAATGTAATAATCGGAGATGAAACTCAAATAATTAATTCCAGCATATGGCCCCACAGAACCATTGAATCAAAATCTCTTATATCAGATAGAAAAATAATATAAAATTTAGGTTGAACAATTGTTTTTATTCATAAAATCTCATCACAATGAATTAGCTAAGTTATTATAATATAAAAATAATGATTTGAAAATAAGTTGAGAAGCTATTAAGGTTAGAGGGCCATCAGAAAATGATGGAAGATAAAACATTCAGATTGAAATGTATTGGGAATGAAATCTGACCTCCTTTCCGCCCTAAAGGGCGAGGCTTTCGGTTGCAAGATGGGTAAATACTCGTTATTATTTTATTAAAAGCTTCTTACTGGTTTTTAAGTCCTGATAGCATTTGGCTGGCCTTTTTTGCTGCTTCTTTTAGATTATCAGCAGAAACATTAAATATGATGTTAGACTTTTTCTCTTTTAATCTAAATCTGTGTTCTCCATTTAAGTAGTATTCTTCAATTAATTCAAATTCATACTCTTTCATCTTTCTGCACCAGATACCCTTTCCATGAAGGTGGGTTAGTTTACTTTTATCCTTAATATATATAATATTCTATACTTATATAAGATTAATAGGAGAGTGATCTGTTATGGAAAGGGTTCCAGATATAAAAGTTGAACCTCCAGGACCTGAGGCAAGGAATATAATAGAAAAAGATCAAAAACTATTAATGCAATCATATGTTAGATGGTATCCATTAGTTATAAAGACGGGTCATGGGGCCGTTGTGGAAGATGTTGATGGCAATAAATATATAGATATGAATGCTGGCATTGCTGTTATGGCTTTGGGTCATAATCATTCTAAGGTTGTTGAAGCAATAAAGCGTGAGGCAGAAAAGTTACAACATTATTCTTTAACAGATTTTTATTATGAAGAAGCTGTAAAAAGTGCTGAAAAACTATTGTCTGTTGTCCCAATAAAAAATGGAAGGGTTTTTTACACAAATAGTGGAACTGAAAGCATAGAAGGAGCCTTAAAAATAGCCAGATATTATCATGAAGGTAAAAGGCAATATATTATAGCATTTTTAGGAGCATTCCATGGAAGAACAATGGGTTCATTATCTTTAACAGCAAGTAAAGCTCATTATAGAGAAAATTATGCTCCTTTAGTTCCAGGAGTAATTCATGTTCCATATCCTTATACTTATAGATGTCCTTTTAACACTGATGACCCCAAAGAGTGTGGAGAATCTGTTTTAGGTTATATAGAAGATTGGATATTTACTAAGCTGGTTGAGCCAACAGAAGTTGCAGCAATATTTGTTGAACCAATACAAGGAGAAGGTGGATACATAGTTCCTCCAGATAATTTTTTACCTGGTTTGAGAAAGATTGCAGACAAATATAAAATACTTCTAGTTGATGATGAAGTACAGTCAGGCATAGCTAGGACTGGTAAATGGTTTGCAATTGAGAATTGGAATGTAGTTCCCGATATTATAGCAATGGCTAAAGCTATAGGAGGTGGATTACCATTAGGAGCTATAGTTGCAAAGAGTGAAGTAATGGATACTATGAAAAAAGGTAGTCATGCGAATACTTTTGGAGGAAATCCAATTGCATTAGCAGCTATGGAAGCTGTTATAGATACTATAAAGGAAGAAAAATTGGCAGAAAGGGCTTCAAAACTGGGTGATATGGTTCTTAGATACTTCAATGACCTTAAAGAAGAATTAGAAATAATAGGAGATGTTAGAGGAAAAGGTCTAATGATAGGTGTAGAACTTGTTAGAAATAAAAAGACTAAAGAACCTGCGTCCAAAGAATTAGGCAGAATTCTTGATAAGTCATTTAAACGTGGAGTCTTAGTAATAGGTTCTGGTGTTTCATCAATAAGAATTGCCCCACCATTGGTAATAGAGGAAGATCTGCTCGCAAAAGCCATTGAGATTGTTGGGGATATACTAAAAGAAGAAAACAGTAACCTTTAGAGAGGGAAGATTTTGGATATTCAGGAAATAAAAAATAAAATTTTATTTTTATTGGAAGAAAACAGTAACCTTACTTTTGATGAGATTAAAAAACTATTAGATTGGAAAGGAGATTCAAGGCCTTTAAGGATGGCCTTGTCTGATTTAGTTAGGGAGTCAAAAGTAGAAAGAATACCAAATTATGATAGGAAGAGAATGGTTTTTAAAAAAGTGAAGAATGATGGATAAAATACAAGGATTAAAGTTAATTAGTTTTATAGCTTTTTTCCTATCTATTACGTCTTTTATTTTATCTATTATAGCATATATTAAGTTCAATTCGCTTGCATATCTAGGAATTTCATTTTTTTGGATTTTTTTGTCTATAATATCTCTATTATTGGGTAGAGTCTCCAACAATAAAATAGGCAGTAGATGAATACCTTTTTACGTAGCCCATTTTTTCTAGATTTTTTAGTATTTTTCCAGATGTTTTATGTGATGTGCCATAATATTTTGAAAACTCTTTTATTGTTATGTATTTCTTATTAATGCTGTTTAATTCTTTTGCTATTAGATTTAGATTTAATGTAACCTTTAAATATTCTTTTTTCATTTTATCACCAATATCAGATAAACCTTTTTATATTGGTGAGTGTCAGAATAACAAAGGTAAAGAAGGTGAAACGAAAGTGACGGGAAACAATAAAATATATACAAAATATAAGAGATTAATCGAGTTATTAAACTTAAGACAACTAGATGTCTACAGAGTAGAGGGAAAAGATGGAAAGATAAAGGAAATAGTAAGATTGTTAGATCCTACAACAAGGAAGGTTGCAAATGTTGATCTAAATACAGTAAGGGAATCGCTAAGCTACATAGAATTTTTGAACAAAATAAAAGAAGGAGTGTCAAAAGAAGGTATAAATATAAACGATAGGGTATGGAATAGTACATTAAAATTATTGAATAAAAATAAGTAAATATATAATAATTTTATAAGTGATTCATAATAGCAACTAGATATATATACTTTTGAATTCTAAAATTAATTGGGCATTAGATATGAGAATTGCTTTGGTTTATGATGAAACTCAGAATTTAAAACCGTTAGATGAAGGAGAAATATTAGCTATTATAGATGAAGAACAAGAAGTTGTAGAACAATACGAAAATCCTGGATTTAAGGTAGGTAAAGACGTTACAATGGATGCAATCATGCAGCTAGGCGCTCAAGCTGTTATAGTAAAGCATGGTTACTTAGATCAAAAATCATATGGCCTATCTAAGGGTCACCTTTCCTATATGTTAATAAATCAATATAACACATTAACTGAAATTATTGAAAATTTGGATGATGTGAAAGCAAAAGCTATTGATGAATTAAATGAACTTTGACAAAAGAAGGACAAGCCTTTTATTTTAAAGTAAGAGGAGGTAAGAAGAGCAAGGTTGCTAGCTCAATCAATATTGATTAAAAAATTTTTATTATTTTTATTAAAAAATTTCGAAGCAATCTTATTTCCTCTAGTAGAAAATTAATAAATAGGTAGAAGTTATGCGTTCGTTTAAACTGAATAATACAATTATAGTTATTAAGGTTGGTGACATAACTCAAGAAGAAACAGAGGCCATAGTTAATCCAGCAAACTCTTATTTAATTATGGGAGGAGGAGTTGCAGGAATTATAAAAAAGAAAGGAGGCATTAAAATTGAAGAAGAAGCGTTAAAATATTCTCCTATTGATGTTGGTAAAGCAGTTTTAACTAGTGCAGGAAAATTAAAAGCTAAATATGTCATACATTCTCCTACAATGCAATATCCTGGACAAATAACAACAGAATATAATGTTAGATTAGCTATAAGAGCTGCGTTAAGATTAGCATTAGAAAATAAAATAAAATCTATAGCTTTTCCAGGTATGGGTACTGGAGTTGGAGGAATTCCTTATAATTTGGGTGCAAAAATTCTTTTGGAAGAAATAAAGCATTTTGTTGAAGAGAACGATTATTTTGATATGATAAAATTAATAGCCTATGATAAAGAGTTTTATTACGAATTAGAAAAATATGCTAACTCCATTTTAGTAAATGAATTATAGTTTAAAATAAATTATTTTAATAAATACTATGCAATTCGATAAATATAGAGGTAAGGGAATAAAGTTGAAAGATAAAAACTATAAATTTAAATGCATAAAATGTGGTTATGAAACAGAAGAAGAACTCACTTTCTGTCCTAAGTGCAAAGGACTTATGCAGATAGTTTATACTGATTTTAAATGGAGTATCGATTCAAATACTCCATCTATTTGGAGGTATAAATCTATGCTCCCAGAAACTCAGAAAGTTGTAACTTTAAATGAGGGTTTAACGCCTATAAAAAGAATAAATGGTATTTTAAGTAAGTTGGAAACAAATAACCCCACAGGAGTTTACACTGATAGAGCTTCTTCTCTGCTGTTATCTGTATTTAATAATAAAACAATCGAAACTAGTTATGAGGAAGATTTTACTATTTCTCTTTCTCATTACGCTAAAAAAGCTGGTATAAAATTAAAAGTAGAAGTAGTACCAGATCAAGCTGATCCTCAGGATTTGATTGTTATAAATAAACTTGGTTCAGAGATATCGTTTAGCGACAAAAATTATAAATATGGATTAGTTTATGAAAATCCTTATACAATTGAGGGATTGAAGACCATCTCTTACGAGATTTATGAGACAAAACCGAAGGCAGATAAAATATATGTACCAGCGCAATCCGGTATTTTAGTTTATGCCATAGCTAAAGGTTTTCAAGAGTTAAAGGAACTAAGAAACGATTTTAAAGATTATGAAATAATAGCTGTTAAGTTACGTTATACAGATTTGCCAGAAATTTTAAAATATTCTAAATATAAAATTAAAATATCAGAAGTTTCATCAAAGGAAGCCTTAGAATCTATAATAGAACTGTCTAAAAAAGGCCTAAATTTAAAACCATTAGCATCGGTTGCATATTCAATGGCAAAAATAGAAGGTGATGGCATAGCGATTATTACTGGAAAAAGAAGATTTTACTTATCAGAAACTGTAAAAATTACAAAATTAAGAAGGGATATCATGAATTTGTTTTCTGATAACAGGAAAAGAACTGCATATGAAATATGGAATGATCTTGGGAAATATTCCTTAAAAGGTATCTATAAATCTCTAGTTATGATGGTAAATAACGGTGAATTATGTGAAGATTTTATGCTAAGAGGTCAAAGGAAGATAAAAGTTTACTGGAAGTGCAATGATTAATAATTATATAAAATCTGTCCATGCTTTGAAGTATTCCTTGAGGTCTGTAACATTTTACGTAACTACTCGTTATTTTTAATTATTTTTAATCCTTTTAACGCTATATTGCGTATTTAGGGTCTCCATATTTGTCATGACCCATTGATGATATTTTTGAGTGAAATATAACTTGAACCATATGTTAACGGAAAAATTTATAAACTTTTTCCGTTATCATTAAATCGGAAGGTGCCACAATGAAGTCAATGAGCAGTCGAGAGGTGGAGGAAGGCACCCAATGAAACTCCCCATGTCGTGGCTGGGAGTCCATACTCCCTAACCTAGGCGTGGGGAGGAGAAGAGGAGTGATGAGGCCTTGTGAATAATGGTCATTAAAAGTGACTATTAATCACAATAAAGGCAGAACTCTAAAGGATTAACTTCTTTGTAAATGTTAATCTGATAAGTTCTACAATGAAATATAGAGTTTTCTTATTGATTATAAGATTTTACCTGTTGTGTTATTTAATATGTTTTTCATCTTTATGCACCATAGACTCCGTCCGTGAAGCCAGTGTATTTTACTTAAAATCTTTTATCAACATTAAAAAGCAAGGTTTATTGCTTCTTTTATATCACAAAGAGAATTCACTTTAATTGTATTATATCTTTTTAGTAAATTTTCATCAATGGGTACACGTATATCCCCGTTTGTTAGATATATTTTCCTTATTTTTGCTTCACTAAATGAAATAATATCATATATTGTATCTCCAACTGCAAAAATTATGTCTTCTGGCCTTAAAGATGACTTTTGTAATGCTAAAATTGTGGGCTCGGGGTCTGGTTTTCCTTTGATTACATCATCACCAGATATTAAAACATCTGGATTAATGTTTATTTTTTCTAATACCTTTAAAGCAGTAATTTTTAATGATGAAGTTACAATAAGTATCTTTATATGCTTTTCTCTGAGATTATTTATTAGTTGTGTAGCACATGGCATCGGTTCAGCATATTTCATAATATAAGGTGCAAAGATGGAGCTCTTAATTTCTAGCAGTTTTTTTGCTAGTTCGTTCTTTTTATTTACCTCTTTTATGCCTGCTTTTTCTATTAAAATTAACGCAATATCCATAGCTCTTTTGCCCAATAAAGATTCCATATCTATATTTAATTCGAATCCTAATTGTTTTAATGAAAGTTCCCATGCTATTTTATGCGCCTTAGCTGTGCTGGCAAGCGTTCCATCTAAATCAAACACTGCTCCTTTCAATTTTAATCCCTGTTGTATTTTTTAACAGAAAAATATAAACACAAATTTTATATTTTACGATAATAAAAATTATTTAAGGGATAGAATATTTAAGTTAAATAGAGTGTTAAAAATGCCTAAAGAAAGAAAAAAGATGCTAAAAGGAATAATATCATTAATGATATTAAAGATGCTTTATGAAAAGCCAATACATGGATATGAAATTAATAAAGAAATTTCATTAAAAATAGGAGAAGAACTTTCTCCAGGTTATGTTTATGTTTTGTTAAAAGTTATGTCTAATAAAGGTTTGATTAATGCAAAAAGAGAAAGCAATAATAGGGGACAAAAGCTTACAGAATATTATATAACTGACAAAGGAATAGAATTTCTTAAGAAGCACAAAAATGTTTTGGAAAAGGGTAGATTAATGATAGATGAGATATTAAATACTATAAACAAAATCGAAAAGAGCAATGTTTGATTTTTAGATTACTTTATGGTTTCTTTTGCAGTTTCTCCAATTATTTTAATTCCTTCTTTAAGCTTATCAACGCTTGGATAACTGAAGTTCACTCTCATAGCATTTGAACCGCTTCCATCTGCAAAGAA
>NZ_JAWDMQ010000021.1:0-24486 GCF_046536515.1 Caldisphaera sp.
TGTACCATATAGCAAAGTCTTTTAATCTTCTAACAGGCACTTTAGGAATAGTTTCTATCTTACCTCCATAATATTTATGTAGTTCAACGCTAAGTTTATACCATTCAGCAGTTGCAGATTCACCTTCAGACAAAATACCACCTTCTATATTTAATTGTATTCAGAGGAAAATAAAAATGTTTATTTCTTTGATGTAATAAATTTTAATGAATGAAAATTATATTATTTAAATTTATAAAATTAAAAACATTTATGTATAATTATTTTTCTAATATGTTTCCATATTGTTCTCTAAGAACTCTTTTGTTTGCCTTGCCTGTTGACGATAAAGGTATTTCATTTACAACAACAACTTTTTCAGGGAGCCACCATTTCGACATAAGCCCTTTATTAACGAAATTTTGGATTAGGAAGTTGTTGATTTCATCGGTAGTAATTTTACTTTCCCAACCTTTTTTAGGAACTATTAATGCAACAGGTCTTTCGACCCATTTTTCATGTTTAGCTGCTATAACGGCAACAATTGATACTCCAGGATGTTGGCTGATGGCATCTTCAAGCCTTAGAGACGAAATCCATTCTCCTCCACTTTTTATAACATCTTTATCCCTATCCATTATTAAAACAGAGCCATCTTCATACCATACTGCCAGGTCTCCTGTATGGAACCAGTTACCAAGCCAAGCCTTTTCGGTCTTTTCTGGATCTTTATAATATTCTGGTGAAACCCATGGAGACCTTACTACTATTTCTCCTATAGTTCTTCCATCTTTTGGAACTGGGTTCATGTTAGCATCTACAACTTTTAAGTCAACCAAAGGTATTGGATAACCTGTTCTTAATTGTATTTTGAATAGATCGTTATCGCTAAGTTTGTTGTAATACATAGCTGGAGGTATAGCTAAAGTTAGAACTGGCGCAGTTTCTGTTAACCCATATCCTACAACAACTTTTATACCCTTCTTTGCTGCTAAGTACGCTAAACCTTCAGGTATTGCTGAGCCGCCATTTATGAATATTATATTGCTTAAATCATATTTATCAACATCTGGGTCAGTTAAAAGCATATAAAGTATTGTTGGTACACCAGCAAAATATGTAACTTTTTCATTCTTAATTAAATCTAAATATACTTTTGAGTTGAATCTTCCTGGATAAACCTGTTTTTGTCCTAATAAAGATGATGTAAATGGTAAACCCCAGCTATAAACATGATACATAGGTACAACGTGTAGAATAATATCATTAGAAGTCATTTTTATTTGACCGAATGACGCAAAATGAAGAGCTGAAGACATTGCGTGTAAAACCATTGCTTTATGACTATGGTAAACTCCTTTTGGCAAACCAGTTGTTCCACTTGTATATCCCATAAATGCAGGTCTATCTTCACTCAATAATGGAAATTCATAACGTCCTTTATGCTCTTTAATCAAATCCTCATAATGATATGCAGGAACACCTCCAATTTTTTGCGGTATTGAATCCGCGTCTACAACTATTACAGATTTTATTGATTTAATTTTCGAAGCTATGACTTCTGCGAGTTGTAGAAAATCTGCATGAGTAACTAATAGTTTATCTTCAGCAGTATTAAAAACATACAGCAATTCATTGGGGGATAATCTAACATTAACAGGGTGAAGCACAGATCCCATTAAAGGAACTCCAAAGTATAGTTCAAAGTGCCAATGCGTATTCCAATCAAGTGTAGCTACCTTATCTAAATTCTTAATATCTAGGCTGCTTAGAGCATTAGCTAAACTCTGAACCCTATAAGTGAAATCCAAATATGTATAATGAAAGACTCCTTTGTTGGTTTTATAGGCTATTTCAACACTTGAGAATAAGTTCTCCATTCTATCATAAATATACCTTAAGGTTACATCATAACCTGGCCTTTCAGGAACTTTTTCTGGCATGGACACAGTAATGCATCCCTCCTATTTTATTATATAGTTATCCTAGTTTATATTTATATATTGTTTAATGAGAAGATTTTTAACAAACTGATTTCAATTAATTATTAGGAAAATTAAGGATGGCAATAGTTAATAGAATTAAAATGCTGGGATATGAATATCTAACGGAGAACTATGGAATAAAAATTTACAAAAATGATGCTGGCAGAGATTTTTATTTTATAGTTCAAAACGATTATCCTATGATGTTATTAAGCAAGTCAAAAGAAAAATTTGTGATTTATAATAAATTTTTTGATTTAAAAGAAGATCAGGAATACAAAGGAGATATATTATTGCCAAACAATTTTAAAAAAATTGGTTCAATAAATTTTTATGTCTCAAAGAAAATGAAGATAATTATAAATAAGATTGAAGGAAAAATTGATTTTACATGGAACTTAATAGACTTGCATGCTCCTTTAAACATTGATCCGACTATGGGGTTTATAGATTTAATGAAAAATTTTAAACCTAAAATTATTGGGTTGGCAAATATCTATACTGATCCATTATCTCTCAGCATTTTTAGTTCTCAATCATATTATTTGCCCCCATTAATATATGGTTACAGTCGTTATGATGCTATTAGTAAATTTTACAAAGGGATTAAAATTAGAATAAAATATAATGATAATCCTATTTATTATTCTTTTCCAGAAAATAATGAATTAAATGATGCTAATATTATTATTAAAAAAGTCATAAATACAGGATTTTAATCTCTTATAGTCTCAAGCATAGATAAGACCTGCCATATTCTCGTTCTAGCATGAAATGGCATGTTTGGATCTTGAGAAATTTCATCCAAAGCAGATATCGCGTTAGCTGCCTTTACGCCTGCAGATAATTTAGGATCCCTTAAATATGTTAAAGCATTAGCAGCCGCTCTTCTAATATTTCTTGGAACAGCAGTATCATTAACTATACCCGTCAATATGCTTATTGCCATTTTTAATTTTTCTTCTGTACTAGCTTGAATTGACATTTTACCTCCCCCCTCACATATTATTATTGTTCAGTGCTTAAAACTTAAACTGCATATTTTTTAAAAATGAGGACTATTATTCTTAGATATTAAGTTAAGCGGGTTAAAGGATATATTAAGAATGCATGAAGAGTCGACTTATGTCTCATGACATTAGTGAAGGAGTTAGAATAGTAAAATCAATGTTGGAACAAACCTAAGCTTATTATTTTTTATTAAATATGAATTATTCTCATATTTCTATTATTTATATAGACTGCTATAAATTTAAATCTCTAGCATTTAAGAAAATATAAGGTGCCTAATATGGCGAGGATTAAAAAATTAATATTGGATACGGCGGAATTTCATCCACTTCATAAGATGTGGGTAAACTTAGCTCAAAATCTTTCTAAAGAGTATGGTTTTGATTTAGAAGTAAAGACTGAAGACTATCTATTTGCCATTTCGTATGGAGATAAAGATGATATAGGAATGGCTTGGTTACCTCAAATGTTCGCAGAACTTGATGATGGTAGGATATTATTGGTAATGAGCCAATATCCTTTTGACCCAGTCACAACAAAACCAAGCGAGGAGCTTGCTTTAAAAGAGGCTAAGAAAAAATTAGAAGAAATACAAAAGATCAATTGAAATTAATTCACAATTTAATATAAGTATTACCTAAAAACCTTTTATACTTAGCGTATGATTAATTAATTAGGCAATGATAATGATTAAAAGTTTGAAATATGACAAAAAATATTTGGAGTTTTTACTTGTTTTGGGAGAAATTCTAGTGGCCATTATAATAATAGTAACAGTAATAATATCATCGTTTCAAACACTTATTATGATAGGCCATATGATAAAAATAGAATATCCAAATAAATCTGATATTCTAGAATTGATAGATATGTCAATACTCTTACTTTTAGCATTAGATTTGTTAAGAACGGTTATTGTGGGTATCGCGGAAAAGCAAATACCAATAAAAAACATTATAGAGGCTGCAATGATAGTTATAGTTAGGGAAATGATAGTAAACACACTGATGAATAGCTCTCCTTTATATTTGATATATTTATCGATTGCATTTCTCACAATATCTATAGCATTTGTTATTATTTCAAAATTTTTAAAGGACTAAAACAATATTACAACTGAAAGCATCGCCCTTCAGGGCGGGAGGAGGTAAGATTCTAGTATGAAAACATAAAAAATTTTTAACAGAGAATTATAGTTTTGAAATTTTTTGAATAGAAAACTATTAATTTCTAAATTTATATAAGGTAGTTTTAACTTTTGGAAAACATCACATAATATCAAATCCTTTACTAGAATCTCTTAAAATTTTTGATATCTTTAACAGTTCCTTTATATTTTGAGGATTTTTGGGTAAAATCAAATTAATTACTGGTATTTTTAAGATTCTAAACAAATTTTCTATGAAAGCTTCCATTCCAGCATTTTTATTATATAAGGAGTTTCTTAACGATGTAAGGAGACCAAATGCCAAATCAGTATTATACATAGATAAAAGATATAATAAGTTGATACCGTTTACCTTTATTTCAGAACTTTCTATATTGCCCGTAATGTAGACATAAAAAGCAAATCCTTTATTCGTAACACTACATTTTTCCCCTAAAAATTTACAGTCTATATAATCGATTGGTATATAATCGTGGGTATATAATTTTTCTATTCTTAATTCAGATTTTAGGTTGAATTCGATATTAGCATATTTGTAAATGGAAATTTTACCTAGTTTAGAAATTTCTTTTGCTACTCTCCAATAGTTTCTTTCTTGATACTCGCTTATCCCAAATGATTTAAGGAGTTTTGAAGTAGCAAGGGGTGGATCTCTACATCTAATTTTGTTTTCAATACAATGTTTTAATATAGTATCAGCGCAATTAATGGAGTTCTCTATAAAGCTGTTTGGAATTTTCATCTCTCTGCACCAAAGATTCTATCTATAAGGGCGAAAGGTTAAGCATAAATATCTTTGTAAACATAAAAAACGATGTTCTCTAAAGCAAAATAAAAACAGCTATAAAGATAGCTTATGCCTTAATGAGAGGTATGCTTAGGAAGCATGTAAACACGCTAAAGGGAAAATGAAAATTTTCCGTGAAGTGATTGAAAACCCCAAAGCTCTGTTTGCAAGGGCAGGATAATTTACAAAAAGCATACAATCCTAACTTCTTCTAAGGATGAAGTAAAGATTTTATAAATCCTTAAGTGTTTTAAAGAATAAATGTGCGGGGAAGCCCTTCAATGCGGGAAGGACGTCAGCTCATCTTATTATGATTTTTATTTATATTTATAATATTAGATCTTGATATTATTACTCCTATAATCATTATGATAAGTCCAATTATTTCCAATGACTTTGGTACAATTTTGTAAAGCAATACCTGTGTTATTGTTGTTGCTATTGGAATTACATAAGCTAACATTGTTACTTTGCTTACTCTTTCAAGTTTCAATAAATAGTTCCACGTTAAAAATTGAAAGGCCCCACCTATAGTTGATATATAGACTATGCTTTCCAATAATTTAAGTGATGGATTAAAGTAGAATCCGTCTTTAAGAGTAAATATGTCAACAATTCCCATAAAAATAGCTCCCATTATGAATTGCGTTGCATTTAATGATATAACATCATATTTAGATAGTTTTCTATAGTATATACTAAACAAAGCCCAAAAAATTGCATTAATTATGGTTAGCATCATTCCTATTTTAGTTATACCTTTTAGCAATGGAATTCCATAAATCCCAAGTCCACTGAAACCTATTATTAGACCTAAAATTTCATATTTGTTAGGTACTTCCTTTATTATGATTGTTGCTAAAATTATGCTAAACAAAGGCATAGTATAACTTAAAACCGATGAAACAGCAGGAGATACATATATTAGTCCATATCCCCAAAAAAGCGTGCTCGTTGTTGTAAAAAGAGATAAGATTAATACATTCCTGTCTATAATAAATTTTCTTGATATTGAAACTAAAATTAAACCAGCTATTAAATATCTTATCATCATCAAAGTTGGGGGGTTTGTATAAGAGACTCCCATCTTCGCAAAAAAATATAGGAAAACTGAAGCAGTTGCATATAGAGTGAACATTATTGCAAATTCTTTCTTAATATCTTTTCACCATAATTTAATTCTAATAAAGAATTTATAAACCTTTTAATTCTAATAAAGAAATTTATATTAATTAATAAATTAATTTTATTAAAATCTTTTATATCTAAAATTTTTTTAAGCTTTTGCTAAAAATTAATTATATGGTGATAATAATGTCAGAAATAATAGTTGGAAATCCCAAGACGCCCAAATGGTCTTCAATACATAGCCACATATCTGGTTTGGGATTGGATGAAAATGGTAAAGCAAAGCCTATAGCAGATGGTTTGGTTGGTCAAGTTCAAGCAAGAGAAGCATGCGGTTTAATAGTTGATCTTATAAGGGAAGGGAAGCTTGGAGGTAAAGGTATTTTATTTGCTGGTCCAAGCGGAACTGGAAAAACTGCATTAGCAGTTGCTATTGCAAAAGAGTTAGGCGAAGATACCCCATTTGTTTCAATTAATGCAAGTGAAATATTAAGCGCTAATAATAAAACAGAATTTATGACACAAGCCTTTAGAAGAGCTATTGGAATCAGAATGAGAGAAGTAAGAAAAATTATTAGCGGTGTTGTTACCGATATAAAATATCTTAAGAAGTCGTCTCCATTTTACCCAACGCCGATTTTAGGAGGCGCGAAAATAAAACTTGAAACTAAAGATGATAGCAAAGATGTAAGTGTTGGTCCAGAAATAGCAACGCAATTCCAATCTCTTGGTATTAGAAAAGGAGATGTAATAATGATAGACGAGGAAACAGGAGAAGTAAGAAGATTAGGTAGAGTAAAAGAAAAAAGCACAATTGGATTTGATATAGATACTGAAAAACAGATGGATATGCCAACTGGTAAAATACAATCAACAAGGGAAGTGGTTAGAACATTTACATTACATGATGTAGACGTTTCAATAGCCGCTCAAAGGGTTGCGTTTTCAATTTTTGGTTTCTTGTCAGAAGAAAGAGGTATTGATGACCAGGTTAGAAAGCAATCTGATGAAATGGTAAGAAAAATAACCAGCGAAAACAAGGCCCAACTAATTCCTGGAGTTTTGTTTATAGATGATGCTCACATGCTTGATATAGAGGCTTATAGTTTCTTAACAAAGGCTATGGAAAGTGAGTACGCACCTATAATAATACTAGCAACAAATAGAGGAATAACCACAATTAGGGGAACAGATGAAAAGGCTCCTCATGGAATGCCAAGAGATTTGTTAGATAGATTGTTGATAATCCTAACAAAGCCTTATAACGAAGATGAGATAACTAGTATAGTTAAAATTAGGGCTGATGAGCTCGATATACCTCTTACAGAAGAAGCTATTAAATTTCTAACTAAAATAGGGACTGAGAGAAGTCTAAGGTATGCATTACAGCTATTAGATCCAGCTAAGGTTATATCTACAAAAAGAAACTCTATCAAAGTTGATGTCCAGGACATAGAAATGGCTTCCAAGTTGTTCTCAGATATAAAGGAAAGCACAGAATTTCTTGAAAAGTATAAAGACTTGATGCTAAAGTAAATTTTTTACAATTTAATCTAGATAGCCAAATCTTCTTAAAAATTCTCCCATTGATTCTATTAATCCTTTATTGAAAAAAGGTTCTATATTGCTTGAAATTTTTAATAAAGGTGCTCCCTCAATTTTGTTTTTTATTAGCGATAACCTTAATTCGTTTATTAAATCATTAGTTAGACCTAAAGTATAGATTGTGTGTCTGCTTTCTTCTTTTCTAACTATATCATTTACTCCTTCTAAATCAAGACATTGAGAAGCTGCAACTATCATAGTAGCTATTTTAGTTACGGGAACCCTTTTTAGGTAACCTTTGATTCCACCAGATGCAACATAATCCATAATGGATTTGTTATCTGGCAAAAATTTTACATTCTCTACTTTAATTCCTTCCTTTTCTGCTTCACTTTTAAGCCATTCAACTCTTTCATAGCTGCTTTCACTATTACTTTTAGCTACTATTTCTATGTTATTGCTTCCTAAAGAAGCTCTATCAGGCAGATATAGAATGTTTTCTGATACAACACTTATTTCAGCCATTAAATTGTTTTCTAATTCATCTATTATATTGTCAGGCAATTTCGATGTAAGCCCTATAACTAGGAGACTTGGTATTATAGCAATTATACCTCTACCTTTATTATAAGAATCAACAATAAACATTGATAAATTATCAGATCTGTCTCCCTTAGGAATCTCAGCGACCCTTTCATATTCATATATTTCGTCAAAATTAAATGAATCAACCAACGTATTATATATAGGGATTTCATCAATACTTGGTTCATGGATGCTTTTTAGAACCAAAGAAAGCCCGTTGGGCTTGTTTAATGATGGTTCAACATCATAAAATTTAATATTCTCCTTTATTATTCTCGATTTTAAATAAAGTCTTTTTAATGCAGAAGAGCATTCTTCTATTGTATCACTCACTTTTGGCACCTAATCCTCAATATTAGGTTCTTCAACAACCTTTTTCCCAGTTATTACCTGATCTATGCTATGTATAACACATCCTAGAGACTCTAATAAATCTTCTACTTTCTCAAATGATATATCTAGGCCTTCAATTGTTATATTTAATGTGGCTGTTTCAACATCTAATTCTTTAACTGTAATATTTACGCCCTCTACTCCATTTAATGAGGCTATAGATTTAGCTACATCTATTATTGAAGGTCCTTTTATTGGTTTCATCACATCTAAAACTAATCTCCTTAAAGGTGCACTCAATTTATCCCCCTATGTTTAATTATATGGAAGATTATTAAATTTTTGAAGAAAAATAAGATAATTAGTATTGGGGAGCAAAATGGTTCAAGGCAAAGCTGCTATGAGGAGTAGTGAAAGTATTGCAGCAAATCTGTTACAACAAATGGGATATAAGGTTGTTGAAATGCATAAAAAAGTTACAATTAATAATATTGAAATATCAGATGTTGATATTGTTGCGGAAAAAAATGGTATAAAATATGCCGTTGAAGTAAAGGCTGGACCAGCAGATGTTTCTTCTATAAGACAAATATATGTTAATTCTAAACTATTAAACATGGTTCCTATGATAATTTCTAGAGGACTTGCTGATGAAAAAGCTGAGGAATTAGCAAAAGAACTTAATGTAATTTTTATATCAGTCTCAGATCAGGTATTAACCAATTTAGATGAAATTTATGCTTCAGTAAAAGAGGCTTTAGTAGATTTCCTGGATGATTTTTTCAAATTTTTAACTAAATGTAAAATTATAGATGAAAAAGATTTAAAAATAATAAGCTCTATTGCTGTATCAGAAGACTTAATTGAGGCAGCAAAAAATTCTAATATGTCCATAGAAGATTTTACTAAAGCATTTTCAAGTCTTCATAATAGAGGTATATTACCAAGTGGTAAATATGAATACGCATCTTTAATTTCAAAGCTTATAGTAATATTTTGTAAAAAGCAATAATTTAATACGTTATTTATGCTTTCATATAAATATTCCTTTTGAGATACTTTATTTTACTTTGTTTTTAGACGTTAATGTTAATATAAACAATTTATAATTTTGATAATGTCTTTATAAAAGGGTGAGTGTATGAATAATTCAAAAATAAAAAGACCTGAATTATATAAAGAAGGTAATAAAAAAATAGAATTTGCAGAAATGCACATGCCAGTAGTTATGAAGCTTAGAGAATTATATTTAAAGGAAAAACCTTTAGATGGAATCAAAATATCAGCGGCTTTGCATGTAACAAAGGAAACGGCTGTACTAATTAAAACGTTTCAATTGTGGGGGGCTCAGATATTTCTATCTCCTAGTAATCCATTATCAACACAGGATGATATAGCAGCCTCTTTAGCAAATATTGATAATTTAATAGTTGAAGCATGGAGAGGAATGACTAATGATGAGTATTTCATGGCAATAAGGGATGCAGCAAAGTTCAAACCAGATATAGTTATAGATGATGGAGCAGATCTTCATATAACACTTCATGAAGAAATGCCAGGTATAGCTGAAAAAGTTTTAGGAGGTAATGAAGAAACAACAACTGGAGTAATTAGGTTAAAAGCGCTAGAAAAAGAAAATAAACTATTATACCCAGTTATAGCTGTAAATAATGCCTTAACAAAATTTATGTTTGATAATAGATATGGTACAGGTCAAAGTTCAATTGATGGAATATTGAGATCAACTAATGTATTGATTGCTGGGAAAAAAGCTGTTGTAGCAGGTTATGGATGGGTAGGAAGAGGAATTGCCAATAGACTTAAGGGATTTGGGGCAAGAGTTATAGTAACTGAAGTCGATCCTATAAAAGCTTTGGAAGCTGTTATGGATGGATTTGATGTAATGACTATGGATGAAGCGTCAAAAATTGGTGATATATTTATAACGGCAACAGGGGACATTGATGTTATTAGAGCTGAACATATGCTGAATATGAAGGAAGGAGCTATATTAGCTAACGCTGGCCACTTTAATGTTGAAGTAAGTGTTAAAGATTTAGAAAATATAAGTGATTCTAAGGAAGTAGTAAGAGAAAACACTGTAAAATATACGCTAAGAAATGGAAAACATTTATTTCTTTTAGGTGAAGGAAGGTTAGTTAATTTGGTTGCAGCAGAAGGTCACCCAAGTGAAGTAATGGATATGAGTTTTGCAAATCAAGCGCTATCTGTTCTATACTTGCTTAAAAATAAAGGAAAACTAAAAAAGGAAGTATATAACGTACCTTATGATCAAGATCAATACGTTGCAAAGCTTAAGCTTGAAACTATGAATATAAAGATAGACGAATTAACCCCAGAGCAAGTAAAATACTTAGAAAGCTATAAATGAGGTTAAAGAATTGCAAGATTGGCTAATAGTTTTGATATCATTTATAGTTTTTTGGGGTGTTTTATATTTAATAGGCAAAATAATTAAAAATAAGAAAATCATGATTTATCCTTTTGTTTTTATTGCAAAAACGGGAATTGGCATGGAACCTATAAAGAGTAAAAATAAAGCCAAAATAATATCGATTTTTGGCTATTTATCTCTAGCAATTTCCATAGGCTTAATGGGATATTTTTATTATATAGTTGTATCAACTTTTATTTCAAAATACATTGTTCCAAGTTCGGGTCAATTAGCAGGATTCGTTCCTTTGATTCCAGGTATAACAATAAGTTTAGATCAGTTAATATATTTTTTAATAGCCATAGGAGTAGCTGTATTAGTGCATGAATTATTCCATGCTTTAATTGCTAGGGCAGAAGGTATACCTATTAAAGATGCAGGCTTCTTATTATTAGCATTTATACCAGCAGCATTTGTAGAACCGGATGATAATAAAATGAAATCTGCCCCTCTAAAATCAAGGCTTAAGGTATATTCAGCAGGAGTTACAATTAATTTAATTTTAGGTATAATATTTTTGCTTCTATTTATTTATATAACTCCAAAGTTAATAGATGGTGTAAGTTTAATTAGCGTAGTTTCAAATTCTCCAGCATATTTAGCAAACCTAAAGCCTGGTATGGTAATAATGTCTGTAAATGGTACGTCTACTTTATCTTTACAGACTTTTATGAATGTATTAAATAAATATGGGGCTGAAAATAATTTAACAACAGCTAATCTAGTTTTAACAGTAAAGTATAATGGAATCATAGAGAATATAACAGTTTTTAAACCATATGGCGTATCTCATTTGGGAATATCTGTTGTACAAGCTTTTAAAATGTCATGGCTAGTATCTATAATTTCAGCTTTATATTTAATAAATTTAGGTTTGGCTTTAGTAAATGCCGCTCCAATAGCAATACCTTTGCCTGGAGGAGTGATCCAAAGCGATGGTGGGTATATATTTATAGAATCCCTTTCAAAAATTGGGAAAAAAGGATCACAAGTCGGAATAACATTTGAAGTATTGACACTACTTTTAATATTAAGTCTTTTAACCATTTCTCCTATAAGGCTACCATAATTATATAAAGCTTTAGAATTATTTTAATTAAATTCTTAATAAATAATATTTCCTCTTGTTTTTAGTAAAAATTTTATAAAGCTATAATCTCTTGGTATTAAATAAATCATGCATAAGAATTATTAATTTCTTAATTTATATATGATCGTGGTGAGATAATTGGTTAATGGTATTAAGGTAGCTGAGGCAACATTATTGATAATCATAGCTATAATTGGATTCGGATTATACTTATATGATGCAGCTCATTATTTAAATCCAATAATTTCAGGCGGACAATATTTAAAATCTAATCCATTAAAAATACAATTAGTATATAATGTGTCTGAAAACATAATCAGTAATTCTTCTATTGAATCTGGATGGATCCAAGTTATTGCTAGTATGACCAAGTATAATAATACATATGATGTATTAAGTTTTTCAGTAATGAATTTCGGAGGAAGTAGTAATATAGTACAATCTTTATATTTATCTGCTGGAACAGGATTAGTTTCAAATTCAAACATACCATTTATAGCAAATAGGTCTTTATTGATAAATTCAAGTAAAGAAATATTTTATAATAGCACCAATCCAATCCCAGTTGCAGTAGAAAACCTTAATTATATTATAACTCAAAATGGGACTAAGTATTACGTAAACTATGGGCAATATTATGATCTAAGTTCTGGAATATTAGTATACAGGACATTTAACTTAACTGCAAACAATACTTTGATAGCTAATGGAACCATGGTACTACAGAAAGTTTATTATTTGGGTAGCAACAATTTATACATTAACCCATATATTTATGGAACTATATTAGTGTTGTTGGCTATTGTTGTTGCTGTAAGTTTGTTTGGGGCAGTAATTTTATTATTAAGCTAATATAACTTCTTCTGTAACTCCATCTTTTAATATCCATCCTTTGATTCCAATTTTTGATATTATGATCCATGGAATAGGCCACAGTTTCATGCCTTCGACATCTTTTAAGCTAGGTATTGGTAATCCAGAAGGATGTGTATGATATAATGATACAACGTTTAATCCATAGTTTTCAGCCAATAAATGAGCTATTACCATATCATAAGGATTCGCTAAAAATTCAACTTTGCTTTTTAAAATGTTTTCTACTGGCATTGCAATTTTAACATATATAACGTTATCTTTATTTTCTCCTATTAATACTCCTGTTTTTTCTTCTTCATATTTTAATAGATATTTAAAGAACTGAACTAGGTTACCTAATATTATTTTCAATTTTTATCACTCTATATAAAATATTTTGCCACTAAAAGAAGGTACATTAATGATTGCAAAAGAAGGTTTATTAAAAATACCGGCAACTTCCCCGGGGCTTAATAGCAAAATTCCATTAACATAGTTTAAATAAGGTTTGTGAATATGGCCAAAGATAATTGATGAATAAACTTTAGATTTTGCTAAGGAATATGCTATGGATAAAGTCTTTTCAGAATCGCCAAACCCATGGAATAAAAAAATACTATGTCCATCAAAATTTAATATTAATGGTTGCTCTTCAATTTGTATTTTATACAAATCTGCTTCTCTTTTCAGATATAGTTTATCTCCATCGTTATTGCCATATATTGCATAAATTTTCTTGTTTTTCGCATATTCTGCTAAAAATTTTAACATAAAAGGAGAAATAAAGTCTCCTAAATGTATTAGCACGTCAACATTAAATTTGCTAATTTGATTTAAAACTTTTTCTAGGTTTTTGATGTTGTCATGGCTATCGCTTATAACACCTAAAATCATCGTATCACCAATATATTTTTCATTTGAAGAGATAATATTTTTATCGATTTAATATAAAATTTAACAAAATATTTTTTTGTATATATGTGTTATAACTGTTAATTCTATTATACATTGATAAACACAAAAACCTCAAACGTAATAACATAAGTGGTGGAATAATTGAGCAATATACTGCAAAAACCAGGCAGCACAGTATTATTAATGGGAAACGAAGCAATTGCAAGAGGATTTATTGAAGCCGGTGGAGGGTTTGCATCAGCATATCCTGGTACCCCTTCTACAGAAATAGTAGAAACATTATCTGAGGTAGCAAACTCTTTAGGTATTTATGTTGAATGGAGCGTTAATGAAAAGGTTGCTTTGGAATCAGCTTATGGCGCTTCTATATCTAACGTTAGGGCTTTAGCTGCTATGAAGCATGTAGGATTAAATGTAGCTGCAGATGCATTAGCTAGCATATCATATACAGGTGTAAAATCTGGGTTACTTATAATTTCTGCAGAAGATCCTAGTATGTGGAGTTCTCAAAATGAACAAGATAACAGATATTATGGAATGCTAACATATATACCTGTTTTTGATCCTAGTGATCCTCAAGAAGCAAAAGATCTAACAAAGTCTATTATTGAATTGAGCGAAAAATTATCCCATCCAGTTTTGATGACGCCAACGACTAGAGTTTCGCATACTAGATCTAATGTAACATTAGGAGAAATTACACCTCCTAAGACTAAGGGATTCTTTTCTAAGGACAATTCAAGGTTTGGTCTGGTCCCTGCTAACTCTAGAGTTTTAAGGGATAAACTCATTAATAAATGGAATGCAATAAAAGAGAGCTTAGAAAGTTTTGAACCATATAATAGAGTAGAAAATATAGAAAAAGGGAAGATAGCAATAATAGCATCAGGAATTTCATATCAATATGCTAAGGAGGTAATAAATGAAATAGGAGATTATAGGCTAATAAAGATATCAACTCCGTATCCATTGCCCAAAAAGTTCATATTAAAAGGATTGGAAGATATTAAGAAGGCATTAGTTATTGAAGAACTAGAGCCTATAGTTGAAAATCAAGTGAAGAATATAGTGAATGACGAAGGATTAGATATAAAAGTTGAAGGGAAATCTTATGTTGGGTATTCTGGAGAAATGAGTTTAGACAGAGCAAGAAAGGCAATTAGAGAATTCTTAGGTATACCTATTATCCAGACAAATATGATAAAGAAGTTAAATCTTAGTATTCCAAATAGACCTCCTTCTTTTTGTCCTGGCTGTCCTCATAGAGGAACATTTTATTCATTAAAAAGAGCAGTAAATTCTCTTATGATAAAACCGATATTCAGCGGTGATATAGGATGTTATAGCTTAGGTATTAATTCACCTTATGATGAGCAAGATATAATATTAGAAATGGGCGGCAGCATTGGGGTTGCAAATGGTCTTTCTCATGTTGCTGAAAATCAAGTTCCAATAGCAATAATAGGTGATTCTACTTTCTATCATGCAGGTATTCCTGGGTTAATAAATGCAGTCTATAATAAGTCCCCTATTCTTTTATTGGTTTTAGATAATATGACAACTGCTATGACCGGAGAACAACCTGATCCTAGTTCCGGTATAACTGCTATGGGGGAGGAAACAAAAATAATAAGCATAGCAAAAATTGCAGAGGGGATTGGTGTTGAGAAAGTTGTTATTTTTGATCCTTTTAATATTAAAGAATCAACAAATAAGTTAAAGGACGCATTGTCTTATGTTATAAAAGAAAGGAAACCAGCAGTGGCAATTGCTAAGAAAGCCTGTGCATTAAATGCTGTTAGGATAGCTAATAAAATCAAAGTGGAAATACCAATCTATCAAGTTTTAGAAAGTAAGTGCACAGGTTGTGGTATTTGCTATAATGCATTTGCATGTCCTGCTATATTTGTTAAAGATGACAAAAAAGCCTGGATTGAGCCTAGTTTATGTACAGGCTGCGGTGTTTGTGTTCAAACGTGCCCTTACGATGCTATTAAACCAGTAAAAATTATTGATAATAGGTGGGATAGAGTATGGGAGTAAGTTCAAAGATTAATATAGTTATAGTGGGTGTTGGAGGCCAAGGTATAATAACATTATCTAAAATTATTGGAGATGCAGCTGTAAAAGAGAATGTAAAGGTTCTTATTGCTGAGACTCACGGTTTAAGTCAAAGAGGCGGATCTGTGGAGGTTCATTTAAGGATAGGAGATGTGCATGCTCCTATAGTTCCTAAAGGGGAAGCTGATATATTGTTATCTATGGAACTTATTGAAGCAGTAAGAAATGTAGATTATTTAAATCAAAAT
Source organism: Caldisphaera sp. (assembly GCF_046536515.1). Taxonomy (GTDB): domain Archaea; phylum Thermoproteota; class Thermoprotei_A; order Sulfolobales; family Acidilobaceae; genus Caldisphaera. Next base: position 16,146 of record NZ_JAWDMQ010000021.1, read on the forward strand.
GGAATAATTATTACGTCTAACACTATATTAAGACCGCCAATCCCTGGTGTTAAACTTCCGAAAGAGGATGAAATTTTATCTGAGTTTAAAAAGAACAATATAAAATATTATGTAATACCTACTAAGGAACTTTCAGAGAAGGCTGGAAGCTATTTATCAGAGAACATGGTTTTATTGGGGGCTTTATATAAATTAAGCAGCCTAGAAAAATTTATAAACATCAATTCTCTAAAGGATATAATAAAAACTATGAGAAACCCTGAAATAAATCTAAAGGCTTTTGAACTAGGTAGTAGCTTCACTGCTACCATATGAAAGATTAGGTTCAACTTTAATTTCAAAACCATAATAGCTGGAAAAACCTGTCAGTTCTCTTAAATCATTTAATAAAATTTTTCTCATAGAGTTTAATACTATTTTTTCTAATCTAGACTCCTCATCATAGCCCAGGCTATAATATCTTTTTTCAATATCCCCTAATTTTTCCAATATTTCTTCAACATTTCTTGCAATGAGTTTATTTACATGAAAGTCTAATACGCTTTCCAATCTAATGCACCAAATAGTTTAATTGTTATTTTGCATTAAAGCCTGGTGTAAGGAAGTATTACTATTAATAAGATTTTTAATTATTTTAATTATTACTATTTAAAAAATTCAATAAAATAATCATAAAACTGATATATGTTAAATATAGCAAAGAAATTAACAAGGGTTAAGGGAGCAAAAGTTCTATTAGTAAGAAATGGCTTGTAAAAGATTTTTTATGTAATTAAAAATGTTATAGATGTGCAGATTGGATAAGTGCTGGATTACTTTGTGTATAGCTATAAGCAGTGAAGTAAATTAGAAAAATGTGGTATAATAGAGCTGTAATTTTCTAGAATAAATCCTCATTGCAACAAGATGAGGAAAATATATTAATTACGTATAGTTTACGAATTAATAATCCAGTTCCCAAAATTTAACGCAGCTTTTGCCCTATGGGAATATGTATTTTTTTCTTTAATACTCATTTCTGCAAATGTTTTATTAGCATTATCAGGTTTAAAAATTGGATCAAACCCAAATCCCATGTTTCCTCTCGGCTCTTCAGTTATAATCCCCTTAACAATACCCTCAAATATTTTATATCCTTTTTCATCAACATAAACAAGGCTTGTTTTAAAAGTAGCACTTCTATCTTTAATCCCTTCCATTAACTTCAATATACCTTTAATTCCAATAGTCTTATAAACATAGCTAGTATAAGGACCTGGAAAATTTAATAAAGATTTAATATAGAGCGCAGAGTCATCAACTATCAAAGGTTTTCTAACTTCATTATATGCATTTAATGCTGCATATAGTGCAATTTGGTTTATTTCGTCATTTTGAATTTCTATCTTTTTTGCATTACAATTTATTAGTTTTATTTTAAAATGGTTAAGAACTTCTTGGATTTCGTTTATTTTATCCTTATTTTCTGAAACTATGCAAATTTCAAGGTTTCCAAACTGTTCTTCTTTCGCCAACGTAACGTCCCCTTAATTCAATTTCCTTTGATCTTTTGATTACCTCTTCTCCTTTATCGGAACCAAAATAATCAATATATCCTTTTAAAAATTCATTAAATATAATAGAGGAAATTTTGGCATGTGTACTTTCAACAGCTCTTTTATATAGATGTATATCAACAGCCCTATCTTCTATGTTAACGGAGTATTCTGATAATCCAAAATCTATTATGTATGCTGATTGATCCTTTATTATAATATTTGATGTCGTAAAATCATTATGAACTATTCCAGATTTATGAATTTTTGCAAGTTCTTTTCCAGCTAAATACGAGAATTTTAATGATTCTTCATTGCTATTGATTAATAAATCCTTAAGGGTTATACCGTTGATATATTCCATCACAATCACTCCTATTGAAGGATATACAGCATAAATTCTAGGTACATTAACATTGTTGATAAATGAAATTGATAAAATCTTCGCTTCTTTTTTAGTTCTATAATATCTTAGCTCTTTATCAAGCTCTTCCTCCATATATTCTTTTTTGATTCTAATTTTATATATGGCTTTAGTATCCAAAAAATTACCTAGTCTTATTTCTGATTCTGCACCTCTTTTTAGTAATTGAAACTTTAAAAAATCCTCTAAGGAAATTAAATCATCGAATAATACCAAGGAATATCAACCTCATCTATTCTCCATCTTTGATTAATATATGCTTTTTCTGGATCAATTTTTATGCCGTATTTTAGTTCATACAGTGCAGTTAGTGCAATCATTACTCCATTATCCCCGCTATATTTAAATGGTACAGGCATGTAGGAAGCCCCTTGCTTTGACGCCATTTTTGATAGTTTTTCATTTAATAATTTATTGGCTGCAACTCCTCCAGTAAGTATAATTTCTTTTTTATTTGTATGAGCAACACATCTTTCAGTTACTTCTGATATAGATGAAAATGCTATTTCTCTTAATGTGTAGCAAACATCATTTAAATTGTAACCTTGTTTTTTTAACTTCATAGCAAGCGTTAATAATCCTGAATATGAAACATCTTGACCTTTAACAACATATGGAAAACCTTTCATAAATTTACCTTTTTCTGCACACAAGTCAACTACATGATTTCCATTAACAATATAAGGAGGTCCTAAATTCACTTCTCTAGCAAAAGTATCTAGCAAGTTTCCAAGGGCTATGTCTAATGTTTCTCCAAATATCCTATATTTACCATCAACATATGTTGTTATAATAGAATTACCTCCTGATACGTATAAAATTACTGGATCTCTCATCTTTGTTAGGTATCTCGCTATTTCTAAGTGAGCAATGCCATGATTAACTGGGATCAAAGGCTTGTTATATTTAACTGATAGAGCTCTTGCTACAGATGCACCAACTCTAAGCTGAGGACCCATTCCTGGGCCTAGGGCAACCCCAATTCCATCTAATTCTTTTATAGAAATATTTGCTTGATTAATAGCCTCTTTAACTGCAATTCCAGCAACTTCAGAAAAAAATTGAGCAACCTCTCTTGGTAGTATTCCTCCTTTATTTGGTATATAATTTTTCCTTGACTCCCCAATTATTCCATTTTTTTCGTCAAAAATTCCAACACCAAAAGTATGTGCAGTGGATTCTATTCCAAGCACAATCAACTAATTTCACTTTTTAATTACAAATTCTGTATATCCACAATATCCACATTGATATCTTTCAACTGGCTTTAAATGGTGAGCCATTATGTTACCGCATCTAGGACACTTCCTATTTTTTAAAACAACACTATTATTTTTATAGTCTACCTGATAAAGCGTATGAATATATGCCTTTGGTTTTTCTTTTGCCATTTAATTCACCCCTCTAAAGTATAACCTCCGTTTCTTTCTACTATATATTTCATTTCATATTTCTTCGCAAATTCGGGAGTATTATAAACATGTATATGTACATTAGAAATACCCTGCCCATAACTTGTTTGCACAGATTTAACAAATACAGATGATATGTCCTTATTATATGCTTGAGAAACCACCTTTCTAATTGCTATTCTTGATGGTGTTGATTTTAATTCATGATGAGCTAAGCCTATAACTTCAATCCTCTCAAACAATTTGTTTTCCTTTTCTAACAATACTTCTAACCATACATTGTTATCAATATTAATCTTTTTTTGTGCCATTTTTGACACCTTGGATTATCATTCACCATAAGTTATTTTACTTTTTTAGCTTAAAAGTCTTTTTGATAAAGTGTAATAAAATAGAACTCCAAGCCGATCAACTCTTAAAACATGAGGAGCGGGAGCCGATTTCTCCCGCAATATCGGCTTGGGGGATAATAGAGTAGCACCCGTAAAAGGGGTGTAACCCTTGATACCTCAGGAAACCCTTCAGGGCGGGGAGGAGGTCAGAAAATAGAGTGATATAAATTAAGTTTTCTCTAAAAAATCTTAATTGCTTCTTCTAATAACTATTTGCTATGTTATGAAGTTATACAAACGAAGGTAGTTACCATAAACCGATTAATTATTCTAAGGTTTTTAAATATATGGAGTCAGCATTTTTATGTAAAAAATTAAGGCCTTCTTTATTTATAAATATTAAATTAAATATGTATTATCCAAAAAAGTTATATTATACAAGGGGTGACAGTATGTCTAATATATGCCCTGGATTTGTTAAGGAACCTCAAATTTTGAGTATTGAAGATATAAGAAGTTATGAGATAAATAATGTATATAATGGAATTCCTCTTTTGCTTTTAATGGAAAATGCTGGAAGAGCTGTTGCTGATGCTGTAGAATGTAGGATTGGGGATTTGAAAAATAAGAAAGTAATTGTTTATGCTGGTAGGGGTGGAAATGGAGGGGACGCATTAGTTGCATCAAAGCACTTGTCTTTAAGAGGGGCAGATGTAACGGTTTACTTGTTATACGATTTTAATTTAGTTGAGCACCAAGATACTTTGGTTAACCTAAAAAGCTTAATTAATTCGAAACAATTAAAAATAATTCATTTACAGGACCCAAAGGAGTATGAGCCTCAAGATGCTGACGTTTTAATAGATGGAATACTTGGAATAGGAATTAAGGGAAAATTAAGGGAACCTATAGCTAGTGCATTAAAGGCATTTAATTCTTCAACTGGTCTAAGGGTAGCAGTTGATGTACCAACAGGGGTTGATCCTGAGACGGGTAATGTTGTTGAAGGAGCTGCAATAGCTGATGTTACTGTTACTATGCATTCATTAAAACCGGGATTAATAAAGGAAGAGGCTAGGAATTACGTTGGAGAAATTATGGTTGCAGAAATAGGAATAATTAAAGACTCTGAAATATATGGAGGTCCTGGTGACGTATTGTTTAGGATTCCGAAAAGACCAAAAGATGCAATTAAAGGTGGTAATGGAAAGGTTTTAACCATAGGTGGTTCTTATCATTATTTTGGAGCTCCATATTATGCATCGTCAGCAGCATTATTATCGGGAGCAGATCTTGTATTTTTAGCATCTCCAGAAAAGGTTGCAGTTTCTGCTGCTCAAAATAACCCAGGTATAATTCCATTTCCTCTTAAAGGAGAATACATTAATGAAGATCACATTAACGAATTAATAGAAGAAGCAAAGAAAGTCGATGTAGTTGCAATAGGCCCTGGCTTAGGAAACAAAGAAGAAACAAGGAATGCAGTTATCAAGTTAATTAATTCACTCAAAGGAAAACCAATGGTTATAGATGCAGATGCATTAAAATCAATAGCTAATTCTGATATAAAGTTATGGGAAGAAGCTGTACTAACTCCTCATAGAGGTGAAGCGGTTTTATTAGCAGGAAGATCGGGAGAGGCAGATAATCTTTCTATGGAAATTGCAAAGAAATATAATGCTACTGTAATAGTAAAAGGTCCTATTGATGTGATATGCCTACCCAATGGTAAATGTAGATATAATAAAACTGGACATCCTGCTATGGCAGTTGGAGGAACAGGGGATGTTTTAACAGGTATTATATCTGGGTTTTTGTCTAGAAGGATTGCATTAATGAAAGATGCCAATATTTTGCATACAGTTACTGCAGCAGCCTATATATCAGGAAAAGCAGGAGAATTGGCTGTTAAAGAAAAAGGAGAAAATATTACTGCTCTCGATGTTTTATATAACATACAAAATGCCATAAAGGAAGTAGAGGTATATTCGCGTGGTTCAGGATAACGAAATAAAAATAAGGTATGAATATACTTATGATAGCTATGATGAACTTTACGGTACAGAGCAGAGGAAAAAATACGATTTTTTATTTTCAAAAGTGATTCCTAATGGAACAGTAGCCGATATTGGTTGCGGAACAGGTTTATTAGTTGAATATTTTTATGAAAATGGAATGATAGATAATATCACAAAATTTTACTGTTTAGACTTCAGCGAAAATATGTTAAAAATGGCTCAACATAAAATTTTAAAATTATGTAAAAATAAGTGTGTTGCCTTGTTAGGTAATGCAGAATCCCTTCCTTTTAAAAACAAAAGCATAGACTTCTTATTTTCTATTTCGGTTATAAATTTAGTTGATAATTATGAAAAAGCGATTGATGAATTTAAAAGAGTTAGTAAAAACGTGTTCATTTCATCTGTAAAAAAGTTGAAGCAAGTAAATATTATTGGAAATTTTATAGGAGAGGATGAAAAAGATTCTTTTTATAAACTATAATTGATGCTAGTTTCTTTGCTTACATATATTATAAAACCATGGAGGGGTTACATATAATGACGCAAAAGGACCTTTACTTGAGAACAATGTTATTATGTAAGAATGACACAATTTATTTTCCTTTCTTGTACAACAAGCAAAATTAGGTTCTTGAGCTAGTTTGTCAATATTAATATTAATGTTTACCCCTGGGTATATCTCTACAGTTATTATTGCATTATAACTTTTATCTTTCTTTTCAGTATATTTTAGCCATGTTCTTGGGAGTCTCAATTTGATCTCCTAATATTTTATATGTAAAATAATCCTTATATTGATTATCAATTATAACTTATTATTAATTAATGAAATTTAATTTTTCGTGAATTAAGAAAAAAATTTATTTTCTCTAATTAGGGAACTCTCTTTATCCATAGAAATTTTTTATAATTTATAAAATAATTGTATACAGCTAAATTATAAGAGCTTAGTCATGTCATATCCTTAAGATTAAACGAAATTAAGATTTTAGAGAGGTTTTTTGTAATAGTTTTTTATAGCATTACATACGCTTCTGTTTGATGAAAACTTTAATATGTGCGAAAAGATCTTGATTATATGGAAATTCTTATTGCAATATGAGTGTGTCGCATCTATAAAAGGAAATTCACGTATTTATTGTTTCTTCATTTATGATCGGTCTTCTTGATCTTGTTGGATGAGATTCAAAAATTTTTATGCTATATCCTTTATACAAATTGACATTTTTTGGATTAAATTTTATAGTCTCATTATTTATATTAACTTCACCCCAAATAATTGTTCCATATGATGTAATTTCTTCATACCATCTTTTATCATTTTTGGCAAGTCTAATAAACCTGTTTTTAGTTTGTACAGAATCTTTAAATGATGCGGGGCAAAAATGAATATATATGTTGCTATTCTGTTTTGCCCACTCTAATACTTTTATAGCAGCCTCGTAAGAACCTTTTGCTGTAAATGGTCTTTTTTCATCTTCGTTTAAACCCCTTGAGATTAGAGCAGCAGCGTTAGGTTCAACAAATTCCATTTCATCCAAATTTACAAACGAACCTCCATATTTTTCTACATCCTTAATTACATTTATCGCCCAATTTTCCAAGCCTTTAGCTATAGGTATCTCAGCACCAACCCTCATGCTTGTTAGCCTTGATGCGTATTCAATTGCCTTTTTGTACTCTTCCTTAACTGGATGGAACCTAATCTCATCAAGACCTGCTTTCCATAAACTCAACAAAACATCTGGAGTAGCATATCTACCGCTTGTGTATAGATGTATATGAAATTCCTTACCAAACCTGTCTTTCAATATTTTAATAACTTCTAATGTTCTAGGATATACTGCTAAAGGGTCTCCGCCTGTTATACTTGCTCCCATAGCGCCTTGTCTTTCTATTTCTAAAACAACTTCTTCTAATGAGTTAACCTTTTCTTCATTTACATAAATAATATCCTTACCAAACCTTTCTTTACTAACTGGACAATAATAGCAATTGTCTCCGCATATACCAGTAATGAATATTACGGCTTTTAATCCAGGAAAGCATAGTTCACACCCTTTTTCCATTTTTCCTAATACTAATGCTAATCTTTTATCTCCTTTTATTTCATTTTTTGAAAGCATTTATTATTCGCCGCAAATAATTACCTTTATCTATAATTAATAGGGTGATCTAGAAATTTTAAATTATAGTTAATACTATAATTTAATAAATAAATTTATTAATTATAATTAATAAATAATCTTTATTGTTGTACCATAAAATTTTAAATTAGTTTATTTAATTGAATTTTAGTTTATTCTAATATATAGTTTTAAAAATAATGGAACAACAGAAATTATAAAATTTAAATTACAACTGAAAGCCTCGCCCTTTGGGGCAGGGATGAGAAAAGTTTTTTAAATTTAAAAACTTAAAATTAAGAAAGCTGCTAAAGGGGTATGCGTTACTGAAATATGAGGTACGCCCCTACCCCAACTAAAAGAGCTGGCATAATATAGGAATCGTGTAGGGAAGTCTTAAATTAGAGCCACAGAGTAAAGCTCCTCGGCCAATGTCACGTTAACCCCCTGGGCCTTAGCGATAGCTATGGCCATCTGGTTTATGTTAAGCA
>NZ_JAWDMQ010000022.1:0-24331 GCF_046536515.1 Caldisphaera sp.
TCAAAAATATCATCAATGGGTCATGACAAATATGGAGACCCAAAATACGCAATATACGTTCCAAAGAGCGTTCATGAGAAAATTAAGGGCTTATTAGACAGAGAGGTATTTGTAATTGTCATCCTACCAGATGATGAGGAATAGGATTATCGGCTTTAGAGAAGCAATTGATAACTTCCAATTTGTTACACGGAAAATAGAGTTTGATGAGTTGGATAAGGTAACTAGAATTGCTTATTATTACTCAAATGGTGTAAAGACTGGAATTAACCTAGCTTTAAGAGGAGTTTCCCTAAAACGCGTTTTGCTAAGAATCATTTGCTAATTCACAGTGTTATTAAATCTTTAAGGTTGGGTTTTAACGCTGTGTTAGTTAATCCTAAGGGTGCTACCAACTCGGAAGAGCATGAAAAGGTGATGAGGGAGAAGAGTTTTGATAGGCATACAGCCTCAGCTTACTTAATACATTAAGGGATTAGAAGTAATTAAAAATAACTAGTAGTTACGTAAAAAATGTTACAGACAGCAAATGGGAAATATAAAGGCATAGATATATCTGTAACCAGCACTGGCATAGGAGGTCCCTCGATATCTATAGCATTAGAAGAGTTACTTAGAATAGGATCAAATACTTTTATAAGGGTTGGAACATCAGGTGCTTTGCAACCATACATAGATATAGGAGATCTAATAATCGGAACTGGTTCATATAGGCTTGATGGGGCTAGTAAAGATTATGTTGAAAAAGGTTATCCTGCAGTAGCAAGCTTTGAAATCGTTAATGCTTTGGTTCAGGCTGCGGAAAGCCTAAATGTAAGATATCATGTGGGTTTAATTGCTAGTACAGATACTTTTTATGTTGGTCAGGGAAGACCAGGATTTAATGGTTATTTACCAAGAAATAAAGAAAATATTGTTGAAGATTTAATGAAATTAAATATTATGGCATTCGAGATGGAGTCTGCAACGCTTTTTACTCTTTCTCAGATTTTCAATGTAAGGTCAGGTTGCGTTTGTGCGGCTATAGCAAATAGAATAAAAGACGAATTTAGTCCAAACGCTGGAGTCAATAATGCATCTAAAGTCGCATTGGAAGCTGTTAAGTTGTTGTCTGAGTGGGATAAGCTTAAACAAGAGTATAACAAAAAATGGTTTTATCCAGGTTTATTAAAGATATAAAATTAGAGATATAAAATCTGAACCATAATAATTAAGGTGAAGCAAAATGAATAACATCAAAGTTGACAAAAATGGGGCAATATTACTAGGTAAAAATTTTACTGTTGACGGTTATAGCAATAGGCCTATAAGGGTTGTTACTCATGCTCATGAGGATCACATGAAAGGATTAAGAAAAAATATAAAAGAAAGTATTTTTATCATAGCAACTCCAATAACCCATGAGTTCTTGAATATATTAGGTTATCATATACCAGAAGAAAAGGCAATGAAACTGGATTACAATAGAACTGTAAATATAATGGGTGAAAATATAACATTAAAAAAGTCAAGGCATATAGCTGGAAGTGCTCAGGTAGTTGTTGATACAAAGGAAGAAATTATGGGATATACTGGGGATTTTAAATTACCAGGGACAGAGCCTTTGAAAGATTTAGATACATTAGTAGTTGATGCAACTTATGGTAATCTAAAGTATCAAAGAGGTTGGGCCGATTGGGATGCGCTAGGAGCTTTAATTAACATAATAGACGAGTATTCAAAAAAAGGCCCGATATGGATTTATGGGTATAATGGAAAATTGCAGGAAATTATGGTAATGCTAAGAGAAAGGGGTATAAAGAATAGATTTTTAGCAGATGAAAAGACTTTAAGGATGGCTCAAATAGCATCCAATTATTACGGAGTAAATTTAGGGGATGCATCTATATATAACAAAGGATTAGTAGAAGGTGACTCTATTATTTTTATTCATACATTTAGATACCAAGATTTTAGTAGGCTTGAAGGAACTCATATTATGTTAACTGGTTGGGAGCTTAGAGGGATTGCAGTAAAGATTAGTGAAAATCAATTTAATGTATCTTTTAGTGATCATGCTACATTTAAGGAAATAGTAGAATATGTAAAGGAATCTAATCCTAGAAAAGTTATAATAGATGGCTCAAGAAGTCAAGATTCTTGGTATATAGCTAAGTATCTCTCTAAAATATTAAATATAACAACTGAAGTAGAACCAAAATAGCTAAACAATTCCTCACGTTAAACATCTTATAAGTTACTTTCATTTTTGTTTCTATAGTCTTATATCTTTGAAGTTTGCAAAAAATCAGTATTAAACTTATAAAACTACTTATTTTTATAGATAAATGGTGAAATATCACGGAAAATATCCAAGAAGCAAATAAGAAATTAGAGCTGCTTAGGTCCTCTCTTAAATATTTTGAATCATATGAGACTATCATACCTCCAATTTTAATGAGTTCTGGAATTATAATAGGTATATTATCTAATTTATTGCAATATTATCAAATATTATCACTATCTTTGGTAGTTTTAGCAATTACATTTGCTTTTGCTGGATCTGCTATGGAAATTACGTATTTGCTAATATTAAAAAGGGTAGAAAAAATACTGTTAAATAAAAATGAAAGTTTAGTGCTTAGTGTAATATTGATAGCTATTTTAATGATGCTATATTTTGTAGTGATAGGTATGCCTTTGGTTCAATACTATCAAAAGAATTCATTAAAAAGGTTATCTCAACTATCACAAAATTATAAAAATTGCATCTTTGATAATCCTTTATTGTCTTTGATAACTTTTGGATATGGTTTGTCTATATATCAGGCGTGCAACGGTTTAAATATATCTAATATTATAAATAATACAATAAATAATTTAGATTTATCTATTAAAAAATAAAAGATAATTTTCTCCATAAAAAGAAGACCTTTTAATTTCTTTTTATTATGAGTATACGAGTTATTAATCGGAAATTGGTAAAGCTCCTTTAAACTTTTCTCCTCCTAGCGCAATTAATGGAAGTAAAATGGATGGTGCCTTAATAGATTCATCTAGAATTATTCTCCAACTTGACTTACAATTCTGACAATATACTAGACCTACCCTACCTTCTTTATCGCTGAAAACTCCTAGACTGAATTCCTCACTATTTCCGCAATAAGGACAAACTATTTTCTTTTCAGAAACTTTCCATATATAGCCGCAAAAATGGCAAACCATCTTATAATCATTATCAGCTTTTATCATAGTCTTGCTTTCAGAACCACATATGGGGCAATACGGACTTACGTTTAAGATTTCTCCATTTTTTTCTTTATATTTTTCTGCATAGAGCCTAGATACTGCTTGAAGAGCTATTAAAGATGCCTTTGCACCTCTAAAGTTCATATTGCCTTCTAAAGCCTCTTTAAAAGCTTCATCAGCATTATTGATATCTATTTCTTCTCCTAAAGCCTTAGATGCTTCTTTTATCAATGTCTGCATTAATCCGTTTTGTGAAAGTTCAGAGATAAGCTTGTTTAGATCATCTAAATTTAAATTGGTCAATTTATTGTTTATATCGTTTATTATGTTAAGTTGTATTTCCTCTATTTTTTTCGCTGTTTCTATATCTAGTTTAAATCCAGTAAGATGGCCGTATTTTCTTAAGGAAGAAATAAATTCTTCTAGGTTATTCAAAAAAATCAATCTCCTTTTAACTGTTTTTTAAGAGCTTCAATTTCTTTTATTAGTGCTGGGATTATTTGCTTATAGTCGCCAACTATTCCATAGTCTGCCTGTGAAAATATTGGGGCACTAGGATCATTATTAATTGCAATAACAACTTCTGCTTCTCTTATGCCAAACATGTGCTGCGCGGCACCACTTATTCCTACAGCCAAATATAATATAGGTTTAACAGATTTTCCTGTTTGTCCAACCTGTTTTTCATGGGGTATCCATCCCATATCTACAGCTTTCCTGCTACCTGCGACAGCAGCATTCATTTTAGATGCTAATTCTTCTATTAATTTGAATCCCTCAATATTTCCAAGTCCCTTTCCTCCACTTACTATTAATTCTGCTTTTTCTATAGGAACTTCATTAACTGCAAGAGTTTTTCTTGAGACTAATTTGGCTTTTGGTTTTGGTATGTCACTTATGGTCTCTTCTATGATTTCTCCCTTTCTATTTGGATCTCTAGGCGGCAACTTGAAAACATTAGGTCTTGCTGTTCCAATTTGTGGTCTTCTGGTAGGAGTCTTTATATAAGCAAGTAAAACAGCACCAAAAGGAGGTCTTATTAATAAAACATCCTTTGTTTTTTCATCTACGTCAAAATCTGTACAATCAGCTGTTATGCCTGCTCTTAGAGTATTAGCAACATATGGTCCCAATTCTCTGCCTCTCATAGTAGCTGAAATGAAAATTACAGCCGGTTTGTATTTTTTGGCCAGCTCAGCTATTGTTCTGGCATACGTATGAGGGGAATACATTGATAATCTTTCATCATCTAAAACAATAACCTCATCAGCACCGTATTCTATAAATTCCCGGGCATATTTTTTAACGTTGTGGCCAACTAATAATCCTACTATTTTTGTATTTAATTTTGTTGCTATTTTGTTAGCAGGGGTCAGCATCTGCAAGCTTGGCTCTGATAAACCTTTTTCGTCAACCTCTCCTACTACCCATACATTTTTGAAATCATTTAAGTTCTGGCAATCCCACTCAGGACATATATTACAATCACTTTTTGTTGAGCTCATTATTTCCCACCTCCCTCCTTTAAGGCTTTAATTAAAGCTTTAGATGCCTTTTCATCTTCCATTAAAGTCTTTATGAGCCATTTTGCTGCATCTTCCCCATCTTTAGGTGTGTAAATAACTTTCTTTCTTGGTACTTCAGGCACATCAACTGTTTTAGCAACTATTGTAGGTGATCCCTTCAAACCAGCACATCTAGGATCAAGTTTTAATTCATTGTTTGTCCAGGTAACAAGAGGTTTCTGGACTTTGTATCTTATTTTATTTATAAGTCTAACAGGTCTCGGTTTTAAAGCTTTCATATGAGTAGCTATAACAGCTGGTAATTCTACTTCCCAATCTTCTATGGCGTTTTCTAATACTCTTTCAACTAAGATTTTGTTATTGTCAATCAATTTAGCGCTGTGTGCATAATAAATATAAGGCCAATCAAGCCAACTTGCGGTTTGTGCTCCAATATGTGCTGTACTAGAATCTATAGTTTCTTGACCGAAAATTACTAAATCGACTTTACCTATTTCTTTGTCTATTTTCTCAATGGCTTTTGCTAATACGTAACTTGTAGCTAAGGTGTCTGCTCCAGCATAAACTCTGTCTGATACCAATATAGCTCTATCAACTCCCATTCCTATTAAATATTCTAAACCTCTTATTGCTGGCGGAGGTGACATAGTTAACGCTATCACTTCTCCTCCATAGGCATCTTTTAGTTGTAAAGCTAATTCTATAGCAGGCATATCATGTGGGTTTACAATGCTTGGAACGCCTTCTCTGATTAACGTACCTGTTTTGGGATCAATTCTTACGGAAGTTGTACCAGGAACCCATTTCATGCCAACAATAATTCTCATTTACATCACCTTTTATGTAAACCTATAGAAAATACCCTTTCCACTTTTTGGGTAATTCCATGTAATTGCTTCCATAGGGCATATCACCCTGCACGTACCGCATTCTACACAGCCTTCATAACTGAAGATTATTCCATTTTCTGACAGAACATAGCAACCAGCTGGACATAGATAAACACATGGTTTTGTTTTACAACTACCACATTTATTATAGTCAACTATTATGTGGGGATCTTCGTCTACATTCCATATATCGCTCTGTAATATATCTTCCAGTTTCATAGGTTTCTCTTCCTTTTTCTTCTCACTACTTTGCGTACTCACACTCTTCTCACTTGACCAACTACTCATATACCTCTCACCAACCCAAAAGCCTGAGAAATTAAATCAAAGGGCCCTACTTTTTCTTCTTTTAATGCCTGCATTAAGGCATCATAAATAGTTTCTTGTGTATATTCTCCTTCAAACAATTTCTCCATAACCTTAATTAGTATTGATGGATATTTTGACATTAATATTGGGTTATTTATTAACTGTTCAGTCCCACTATGCTTAAACAACTCATTATACATAAAGCTCCTTCTAACGTTAACATCGTATATTTGTAGGTTTTCATATGTAAAACCCCCATTGTTTCTAGCAAATTCAACAGCTTCAGCAGCAAGTTTTCCGCTATATACTGCATAGTCGACCCCCCTAAAGGTGTATCCTGTAGATAATAGTAATCCTGCTGCATCGCCTACAATTAGTAATCCTGGATATGCAAACTTTTCTGGCATGAAATGCGTTGCTCCTTCTATTGTTAAGTGAGCCCCATATTCAGAAATTATTGCATCTTTCCAGTATGGTTTGAAATATGGGTGGAATCTAAATTCTTCGATAAGTTTTGACACGTGTTCATCAAATTTTCCATTTTCAATAAAATTTATTGAGTGTTTGAGGTGAAGAACCAAACCCATACTTATGCTGTCCTTATTTGTATATATAAAACCTCCTCCTGGTATACCTTTAGTTATATCGCCCATAATAACCCATGCTAAACCTTCATCTGGATTAAGATTAAATGATGATTCTATATTATTTGCTCCTACCTTAAGTATTTCTTTAACTCCAAGGGCTATGTTATCTGGTTTTAGTCTTTCAACAATGCCAAGTCTCTCTAGTAAAAGCCTATTAACTCCTTCTGCATCAATAACTACATCGGCTTCAATGAAATCTGGACCACTTCTTACTCCTACAGCTTTTCCATCTTTCATTACTATTTCATCTATAGTTACTTCTGTTACAAATAACGCTCCAGCATCCTCAGCTTTTTTGGACATCCACTGGGTTAATTGCGTTAAATATGAAACAAAGCTAATCTTTTTTGCAGCTTTATATTCAAAAGTAATTGCTTTATCTCCTTGAACCATGCTTATTCTCTCTTTGGTAACCCATCTTTGTATTGGCGCTTCTTTATCTAGTTCGGGCCAAACCTCTCTTATTGGAGGCGCATAAACTCTCCCTCCATAGAGGTTTTTGTCTCCTAATCCCCTTCCTCTTTCTATAAGAAGCACTTTAAACCCTTTTTTTGCTAGTAAATACGCAGCAGATGATCCCGCAGGCCCTGCTCCAACAATAATGACATCAAATTTAGTTGGCAAATCAGGCAATCCATTCACCCAAGTCTATAGTTACCGAATTAAAAAATTATAATAAGTGGTTAAAAACTAATTTAAAATACAAATAATAAACGATTATTATATAAATACTTATTATTCTATTTAAATTTTATTTTTACAACTGAAAGCCTAGCCCTTTATGGTGGGGATGAGAATAGATTTTTAAGATTAAAAACTTATTAAAAATTGAGACAGCTACTAATGGAGTATACGTCACTGAAACATGAGGTATGCCTCTACCCCAACTAACAAGTGTAATATAGGAATCGTGTAGGGAAGCCCTAAATTAGGGCCAAAGTGTATATGTGTGTACCTATACTTTGAAAACATATCCCCGAGTTCTAGGGATCTGAGAGAAAAGGGCAACTCCCAGTGGGGGATAGGGGTAATTGGTTGAAACTCAGCCATTGGTCTATCTGGACGAAAGGAGCGGGGTGGGTAAAACCCACTAGCTATGAAGTGATGAAAATGAAGGCGGTAAATCACAAACCTATGATCTACCCTAAGGGAAACCTTGCCCTTCAGGGCGGGGAGGAGGTCAGAACTTAAAATAAATATTAATTAAAATGCTTTAACAGGTTGTTCTGCTCCGCAGGCCTCGCATACTAATACCCATATTTTACCACGATGTTCTATTTTTGTATCTATACTACCACATGTAGGGCATTTTACATAGGATTTTATGAAAATATCTAATAGTTGCTCAATTACTTTTCTAGACACTTTTACATTTAATATTAGTTGACCTGAATAATCTTCATAAGAGCCTGCTGATGCTAGTTCTTTAAGTAAGTATTTTGAAACTAGTTGTGGATCCCTTTTTAATTTTTGCGAGATATCTCTGAAATTTTTAATTATGGTTTGTGTTCCTACTCTTATAAGTTGCGTCTCTGGTAGTTGTAGATCAGATGTACCGCTTTTCGGAGGTATTTTTTGGTAAACTCTTTCTAATAGCTTGTCATAGTTTTTTAATAGATCTTCTTCTGCCATTCCAATCACCCATATTTGGGAAGCCTCATTCTTTAGGGCGGGGGGAGCTTATTAAACTAAATATGGTTAAGAATAAAAAAGCTTATAAGTTTTTGACATGACTCTTATTTTAAATTTGGTCATGGCAAGTCTAATAGACTAAAAGCCATATGCTACTTTTAGGCTATCGGTAAGCTCTGATAAGTTATGCAAGCTTTGTGAAGAGTGCTTGAGGTGAGAGATACCTAGTGGGGCAAGAACTTTTAACCTTCAGGTCGGGGAGCTATTAGCTTTCCTCATAGATATAGAATTAGAGGTTATTATTTTATTATATACATATAATATAGTAAATACAATCCTTGCCTTTTAGAACTTTAAGGAGGAAAGAAAAGGGGGCATTTTTATTATTATTTTTAAATCCTAGGAGAAACGATAATTATCGCGTGGGCCGGTAGCTCAGACTGGAAGAGCGCTCGGCTTGCACCCGAGAGGCCCCGGGTTCAAATCCCGGCCGGTCCATTTTTGTTAATTAATTGAGTGAGAGATGATGCTATGGATAGTAATAACAACTGGTGAATGCAATTTAAAATGCGATTACTGTGGGGGATCTTTTCCAAAGGAAATAGTTCCATGGAAAGTAAACTATGATGTTGAAAATTTAAAAAAATTAATTGAAAAAGATAAATATCCAACAGTAATTTTTTATGGTGGTGAACCATTATTAAATTATAAATTTATTGAAAAGGTTATAGATAGTTTAGGAAATGCAAGATTTGGAATACAAACTAACGGTTTATTAGTAAAGTTATTACCTAAAGATTATTGGAAAAAAATTAGTGTAGCATTATTATCGATAGATGGTAGGCAAGAGATAAACGATAAGCACAGAGGAAGAGGGACATATAAAAAAGTAATAGAGTCTGCTAAATACATAAAAGACATAAATCCTAATATAGAAACAATTGCAAGAATGACTGTAACAAAGGATTCTAATATCTATGAGGAAGTAATTCACTTAATTAAATTGGGCTTGTTTGACAAAATACATTGGCAATTAGATGTTATATGGTCGGGTAAATGGGATTTTACCTCATGGGCAAAAAATAATTACCTACCTGGTTTAAAAAGATTAATTGAATTTTTTGTTGAAAGCTTAAGAAAAGGGAAAATTATTAAGATAATTCCATTTATTGGAATATTAAGCGCTCATTATTATCAAGGATACATTGGTTCTCCATGTGGAGCAGGCTATAAATCTGTTACCATTTTATCTGATGGAAGAATCTTGTCTTGTCCAATAGCAGTTAGAGAAAAATGGGCAGAGCTTGGAGATATATATAATGGCTATAAATTATTGGAAGATCCTTTGCCAGATTATTGCAAAAAATGTGAATTAAAGAGGTATTGTGGAGGTAGATGTTTTTATGCTCACATGGAATCTTACTGGGGGGAAGAAGGTTTTATTGAAATAGACGAAGTTAACAAAGAATACATAAGAATGGTTTTATCAATTATACCTGAGGTAAATCAATTAATTAAAAATGGTATAATAAAGATGGGGGATTTATATTATGATCCAACAGCCGATTCTACAGAAGTGATTCCATAAAATTTATGGATTGAAACCATTATTTTCTGCCCAATTTACAAAATCTTTAAATGCTGTATCAAAATCTGTGAAATTAAATTGATCCAGATATTTGCTTTTATAAATATAAGATGATCTTATAGACCTATAAATCATCTTTATTGATGAGGAAGGAGGAGAGATATAATATCCAATTCTGATTAAGCCTTTTAGAGGTATTGTTAAGCATCTTCTTTTTTTAAAATAATTACATAGGTAAGAGGAAACCTTTTCGATATCAATTTTTTGAGGCCAATTAACGTATACCCATTTACCATCAAAATTTCCTTCTGTTGATAGTTTAACAATTTTTGCTAAATCTTTTGAATACACTAAATTTTCTCCTCCTACCTTTATCTTTATGTTCTTTTTTGACAAATTATAAACAGCTTTCCATTGAGTTTCATAAGCATATGGTCCAAAAACTGTTGATGGTCTAAGTATAGCAAATTTATTATTTAGTTCTTCCTTGTTCTTTAATATTAATCTTTCGCCTTCAGCTTTTGAGATTTCATAGGGTGTTTTTTGGGAAAATAAATTACTATCTAAATGATTTTCTTCCTCGTAAAGAATAGACCCTTTTCCAAACTTAGCTTCACCTATTGAAGCTATACTACTTATATATATTAATCTGGAGGACTTTTCTTTTGAAACCTTGATAACATAATTTAAAATATTAACATGAGCTTCCATCATGGTTTTCAAATCTCCAGATAGCTTTCCTATGGTATATATAAAATTGTCCGCATCAATTCCTTTCAAACTTTGATAATCTATTTTATCTGTAATAACAAGTTCAGATCCTATTTCGCTTAGCTTTTTTGCTATATTTGGCCTTTTCCTTATAGAAGATTTTCTAGATACAACAATAACTTCGCTTTGTTTTGCCAGCTCTTCAGCTATATTAATACCTACAAATCCTACCCCGCCTATAATAGCATTTTTTACCATTTTATTCCCAGGTATTTTTATAATCTAAATTAATATTTTTAAATATTTATATTAATTAAAGAATTAGGCTTAATTCCTTTTTGTAAGTCCATTTTAATAATAAATAATAAATATACGGTTTTATATTTCTTCTTTTTTTATTTTAAATAGAAAGGTGGAAAATTGAACCAAGAGACTGACTTCATTGTAAGGAATGCAGATGAAAACGATATACCCGAAGTAATGGAAGTTAACTTAAGGACATTACCAGAAAATTACTGGTATGGATTTTATAAATTTGTATTAGACAAATGGGGAGACCTTTTCTTGGTTGCTGAGACTGATAAGAAAATTATTGGATATATAATGAACAGAATTGAAGATGCAAGAGATCCAGTATTATATGGTAAAGAAAATGAGCTTATTAAAGAAAAGAAGAGAAGTATAGAAGATATAATGAGTTCCTTTAAAAACATGTTTTCAGAATCACATAAAGTTGGTCATGTCATATCAATAGCAGTTCTTCCAGAATATAGAAAAAAAGGGATTGGGACAGCACTGCTAAATGAAGCGATTAAAAAAATGAAAGATAATTATGGAGCAGAAGCCGTTTATTTAGAGGTAAGGGTTTCAAATAAAGAAGCAATAAGTTTATATAAAAAGTTGGGTTTTGAAGAAGTTAGGATAGTTAAGGAATATTATAGAGACGGTGAAGATGCATACGTTATGGTAAAGAAACTATAAGCCTTCTTTAAAATTTTGAACATGTATACTAATCTGGTTTATAGCTAAGCTTAGCTTTTAAATCTTTAGCAACATAAGCTATAATAGGTGTTAAATATTGGAAATAGAAGAATCTAAATTTCATCCATCATCGACAATAATAAAAAGTTTTAGCGATACTCTCAAAGATAAATGTATTATACTAGCAGTAACAGCCAGTATTTCTCTTTACAGATCCTTAGATACGGCAAGGTGGTTAATGAGAAGAGGGTCAAAAGTAAAAGTTATAATGACTGAAGAGGCTTCCAATCTTATAAGCCCTGACATGTTTTATTGGGCTACAGGAATAAAACCAGTAGTGAAATTAACAGGGGCAACAGAGCATATAGCTTTGACTAGGGAATGTGATGCAATGTTAATCGCCCCAGCTACGTTTTCATCAATGTCAAAGATTGCTTATGGAATAACAGATAATCCGATATCTTTGACAGCAATAACTTTTATGGGATATAATAAGCCCATAATTTTGGTTCCTGCTATGCATGAAAAAATGGAAAATACAAAGCAATATGAAGAAATAGAAAAAAGGTTAAGACAAAGCGACATTTTTATAATAAGTCCATATGTAGCAGAAGAGGTAGCAAAATACCCCGATCCTCAGTTTGTTGCAAGGGTAACCGGATCTCATATGTTAAGACGTTATGATATGAGAGGTTTAAAACTACTAATTACAGCAGGAGCAACAAGGGCTTGGATCGACGATGTCAGATTTATAACAAACCCAAGCTCAGGAAGAATGGGCATAGAATTATCTATAGAAGCATATTCAAGAGGAGCCGAGGTAGATTTAGTTCATGGTCATACTGAGGTTCAAA
Source organism: Caldisphaera sp. (assembly GCF_046536515.1). Taxonomy (GTDB): domain Archaea; phylum Thermoproteota; class Thermoprotei_A; order Sulfolobales; family Acidilobaceae; genus Caldisphaera. Next base: position 12,367 of record NZ_JAWDMQ010000022.1, read on the forward strand.
TTCCTCATACTGTAAATTCTTATCACGTTGATACAACAGAAGAAATGGCAAGCAAAATTAGTGATCTTACTTCTAAAAAAGATTATGATATAATAATTGGGGCTGCAGCGCCATTAGATTTTAATGTTGAAAAATTTGAAGGTAAAATGAGGAGTGAGTTAAGCTATAATATAAGTCTTGTTCCTGCGAAAAAAACATTAAAGTCCATATCTAGAAAGCCTAAGGTGTTGATATCGTTTGCTGCAGAGTCCATTAAAAGCGATGAGGAGCTTATAGAAAAGGCTAAAGAAAAAATAGTTAAATACGATTCGAACATAGTTGTTGCTAATCCTGCTAATTTATCGGGAGTTGGTTTTTCAAGTCTCTATGATAAAGCAGTGCTAATATTTAAAAATGGGGAAATTTTAAAAGTAGAAAAAACTTTAAAAGAAAACCTTGCTAGAATAATTCTTGATAGTGCAGTAAACCTAATAAGGGGTGGGTAAATTGAGGATTACAATAAACGACGTTATAAATATCGATTATGAACTTGCAAGAAAAAATATTGAGAAATTTATAAAGAATGAATTAGAAAATTCTAGTAGAAAGGGGTATGTAATTGGATTAAGTGGAGGAGTCGATTCTGCTACTGCATATTATTTAGCTGCTGAAGCTATAGGAATAGAAAATGTTATTGCCTTAATAATGCCTGACATAAATGTTACTCCTAAAGAAGATATAAACGATGCAAAGGATTTAGTTAAAAAAATTGGAGGTCAGATGCATATAATAGATATTTCTCCGATTGTTGAGGTATATAAATCAACATTACCTATATACCAAGAAACTGATGAAGTTCCATTAGGAAATATCAGGGCTAGAATTAGAATGACAATTCTTTATTACTACGCTAATAAGATGTCAAGGTTAGTTTTAGGAACAGGAGATAGAAGTGAAAGTTTTATAGGTTATTTCACAAAATATGGAGATGGAGGAGTCGATATATTACCCATAAGTCCCTTGCTTAAATCCCAAGTTAGAAAATTGGCTCAGAAATTAGGAGTCCCAGATAATATAGCATTAAAGCCAAGCAGTCCTCGGTTATGGAGTGGGCAAATGGCTGAAAAAGAACTTGGAATTTCTTACGATCAGATAGATATGATAATTTATTCTGTAATTGATAAAGGTTATTCTATAAAAGAAGCCTCAGAACTTACGGGAATTAGTGTTGATGTTTTTGAAAAAGTATTTAAAATGAATAAAGATAGCGAACATAAAAGGGTATTGCCCAAATCTATAGAAGTCGATAAGGTAATAAAATATTTAAGCTAATTTATTTTTGTTTATTATTCCTTCAAATTCAAATTCTTTTGCGTTATTTAATTTTTTGTTTATGTTTATTATCAAATTTTCCGCCATATCAATTATTTTTTCCGCCATATCAATTTCATTTAAGAGCTCATCTTCATATTCAGATTTAGCTTTTGTTAGGAATTCTACAATCATTGGTAAGTCATTAAAAGCTATCTTTTTAAGCAAATCCTTTTCTTCAGACGAAAGTTTCTTTCTTTTAGATAATTTCTCTAATAAATTAAAAATACGTTCTGGGTCAAGGCTGTAAAACTGGATTTTAAGTAGCTTAAGCTTTGGATCTTGGGTATTACCAGAGCCCCCTTCATAGCTATATATAGCATCTTCTAATGCCTTTTTATCAATTATATTCCACCAATGCTGAGAACTTGATTTATAAGTTGTCCTTATGATCTGGTATTCTTTTTCAAGTTTTGCTAATAAAGGAACTGGATTATAATCAAGGCCATATTTTATGAGAAAATCTTTTAGATCTTTTAGATCAAAATCTCCGAGTTTAGCTTTTCTATACGTTTTTGATGCATCGAGGAGGGACTTTAATACGTAATATCCTCTATCTCCATATTTTGCTAGAAATTCACTTAATGTAGTCCCCTCCTCTTCCAATATTAATACACCTAGTTTCATTAATGCTATTAATTTTCAGGTTTCCCAGAGTATATTAGTGAATAACATAATGCTTCCAGGAGTTGAACTTCCTGTAGACAATAATACGCATTACTCAATAATAGCTGAAAAAATATATAAGAAAATAGGTAAAAAAGAAATACTAAAGGGAGTTGACTTAAAAATTAGATATGGTGAGATACATGTAATAGCAGGTCATAATGGGGCAGGGAAAACGACTCTTTTTAGAATACTAGCTGGTTTGCTTAGATACGATTCTGGAAAATTATCGGTATTAGGTTTTGATCCAAGCAAAAATCAATATGAAATAAGCAAATATTTAGGATATGTGCCAGAGGATTCATCTCCATATGAAAGGCTTACAGGATTTGAAAATCTGAGAGTTTTTGCATTGATTTACAGCGATGGTGATGAAAAAACAGCAGAGAAATTTATAAAAAGGGGGGCTGAAATATCAGAGCTAACTCATGAAGATCTCTTAAGAAAAGCAGGAGAGTATAGTAATGGAATGAAAAAGAGATTGCTTATAGCTAGGGCAATAATGCATGATCCAAAGCTTGTATTGTTAGATGAACCAACAAACGGTTTAGATGTATTTTCTGCTTATAAAATAAGAAAACTAATTAGGTCAATGTCTTCTACTGGAACAACATTTGTTATAGCAACGCACAATATGTCAGAGGCAGAAATGCTTGCTGATAGCATAACTTTTATTGCATATGGCACAATACTTTACTCTGGTTCTGTTAGATCAGCTATAGAAGAATTCAATTCAGTTAACCTAGAAGAAGCTTTTATTAAAGCTGTTGGTGAAAAATATGAAGTCTAAAGCTATTATATGGAAAGAGCTATTGGATTTGAGTAGAGATAAAAGAACTTTGGCTGCTATGATACTTATACCTTTTATAGGATTGCCTGCAATCGCTTTGCTCGCGAGCGGCTTAACTTATGCACAAACGACAACAGTTTACATAGAAGTTCTAGATAAAAATTCGACTGATATAGCTAGATTTATATCATCTCAACTTATTAGTTATGCTGATAGTAATGGATTAAAGGTAAATGTTACCATATCTGATTCTTCCCCAACTAATGTTTACAATATATTGCTTATAATTCCTAAGGGTTTTTATAATAATATTTCTAGTATAAATGGTGTTGGTGTAGTTTATTTAAAAAGCCTTGTTGGAAGCGTGCAAAGCAATGAGATTGAATCATTAATAGAATCTATATTAGGACAAATAGAAGGTAACATAGTTATAGGTAGGGTTCAAAAGTTATCTAACATATCTGGTATAAAACTTAATGCAACTAACTTTTTAAATCCAATCAATATATTTACAGGTTATTATCTTCCATCGGGAAAACCTGCGACAACTTCTCAAGTTGAGTTAAGTTTTTCTGCAAGATTACTAGAATTTTCCTTGTTTTTTGTTGCAAATCCAGCAATAGTTTTTATGGGAGATAGCATACTAGGAGAAAAAGAAAGAAAAACACTAGAGACATTGATATCGACACCGGCTCCTAAAACAGCAATAATAGTTGGTAAGATGTTTGCTTCAATAGTTATCGGTTTAATAACGGCTATAGCAGACAGTCTAGGAGTTATAATTTATTTATCTATGATAGCTCAAGGTGGATTAAGATTAACTGCTGGACTAGTTCTTGTAACATTTTCTGTTAGTGCTATGCTAGTTATAATGACAGCGGCTATAATAACTCCGATAGTTTTGAGAAGTTCTTCTGTTAGATCTGCTCAGGCTATGTCTTATCTTATTATGATGGTAGCTCTTGCCATTTATTTCAGCACACTGTTTGTAGATATACAAAGGCTTCCAAGTTTTATAGAAGCAATTTTATTAATAATACCGTTCACACATGCGGCATTAGCGATATCAAATTATGTATTGGGTCAATATTTGGATATGGTTTTAAACTTTCTTGTTATGATAGCATTTACATTATTGGGAGTCTATATTTCCATAAAGGCTTTTGATAGCGAAAGGTTGATAATAGCAAAATAATGAATTTTTATTAGATTTTATGAACCTACTGCAAATGTTGAAATAATGTAATATTCAAGTTCGTTTTCGTCTTTTTTAGTTACTTTGAATTCTATCTTTTTTTCTTTAAATTCTCTATAATATATTTCTTGGCTCATTTCTTTCACCTATTTAATATATTGGCGACAAAACCTTATAAGGTATAGCCCTAGCATAGTTAGACTTCTGTCTATATAATTTTATGGTCTTTTATTCCTAGGTATTATAAAATCTTTAGGAGCTTTTTCAAATATTTCTAAATATTTTTTGAGGGGTTTAGGTATTATAACAGTTCCATCTGGTTGTTGATAATTTTCTAATATGGCTGTTATGGCTCTTGTAGATGCAATACCTGTGCTGTTTAATGTATGTACATAATCTCTAATCATACCTTTCCTTCTTATTAATCTTATGTTAAGCCTATAGGCCTGCCAATCTGTACAATTGCTTCCGCTAACCATCTCTCTATACTTTCCTTGCCCTGGCATCCATACTTCTAAATCATATTTCTTAACAGCGCACGCCCCTAAATCTCCAGATGCTATATTTACAACTCTATAAGGTAGTCCTAATCCTTGAAAAATTTCTTCTGAATTTGAAATAAGCTCTTCGTGGTATTTTTTGCTTTCTTCTGGTAATGAATATATAAATTGCTCAACCTTGTGGAATTGATGCACTCTAAATATACCTTTTAGATCCCTATTTCCAGCCCCGGCCTCTTTTCTAAATGCAGGACTAAATCCAACATATTTCTTAGGTAACTCATCATCATATATTTCTTCATTATAATAAAGGGCAGCAATTGGATGCTCTGCAGTTGCTATCATATATAAGTCTTCATTTTCTATTTTATATATGGCGTCCTGAAACGTAGCTAAATCTATAACTGAATTGATTACATCGTATCTCAGCATATAAGGAGGCAAAATCAATCTATATCCTTTAGATGTTAGTTTATCAATGGCATAAAGTAAAAGGGCAAAATCAAGCCATACTATATCTTCAAATAAATAATAAAATCTTGATCCTGAAACTTCGGCCGCCTTTAACGTGTCTCCTAATTTTAAAACATTTTCAAGCATATCAGCATGTCCAACTGGTTTATAATCAATTATTTCATAATCAGCTTTTAGTCCATATTTTTCTGTTTGATCTTTAAATTGTTCTATGTATTCTTTATATACTTTTGCCTTTCCCCAGAATCTTATAGGTATTGTAGAATCTTCGCCTCCTACTGGTACATCTTCTAAAACAATGTTTGGTAAATTTCTTAAGGCATAATCTCTTTTGTTCTCAATTTCTTTAAGCTCCTTTTCTGCGTTTTCAAGCCTAATACTTAACTCTTTAGCTTCTTCTAGCAGTTTCTTTTTCTCATCATCTTTAGCTTTGGCTATTGCATTGCTTACTACGTTATGTTTATGTCTTAGTTCATTTATTTCTGTTAAAACTTTTCTCCATTTGTTATCTAAATTAATTACTTCATCAACTATATTTGTATCCATTTGCCTTTTTTTAATACTTTCTCTGAGCTTTTCTGGGTTATTTCTTAGTAGCTCCAATATTGACCAGGGCATTTTGCTCCCCAAAGAATTGTAAAAAATAGGACTATTTTTATTTATCTAGGCAATTGAATTAATTTTATAATATAAAAATACTTTGAATCTTAAATTATAATTTTCTATTTTTTAATTTTGATTTTCATAAGATGAGATTTTCATGTTTTTATATAGAAGGAGTTAAGGAAGCAAAGCTCATCCTAAAGGGCTGAATCCTTTCTCATGTTAATAGAAATCTTTTTATATCCATTTATTATCAACTAATCTTGTGGAGAGACTATGGAGAGACTGCTGAGACCTAAGGAGGCTTGCCAACTACTCGGTATTTCATACTCAACATTGTTAAGGTGGATTAGAGAGGGTAAGATAAGGGTGGTAACAACTGAAGGCGGGAAGTATAGGATACCTTATAGCGAGGTTAAAAAGTACTTAGAGAGGAGGGAAGAGACGAGGGCAGTAATTTACGCTAGGGTTTCTTCAGCTGATCAGAGAGAAGATTTGGAGAGACAAATAAACTATCTAATGAATTACGCAACGGCTAAGGGTTATAAAGTGGTCGAAGTACTGAAAGATATTGCAAGCGGGTTGAACACACAAAGGAAAGGTTTACTGAAGCTCTTCAAACTGGTTGAGGGAAAGAATATAGATGTCGTATTAATAACATATAAAGACAGATTTACAAGATTCGGGTTTGAGTATTTAGAGGAATTCTTTTCAACCATTGGAGTTAGGATCGAGGTTATTCTCGGAGAAGAACCTAAGGAAGCCACACAAGAACTAGTTGAAGACTTAATCTCAATAATAAACTCATTCGCAGGAAAAATTTACGGAATGAGGAGTCATAAGAAGTCAGTCTTTATTCAAGGTGTAAAAAAACTGATGGGTGAGTTAAGTGGAAAGGACAGTGAAGTTAAGGGTTAAGGTTAATCACGAAACTTACTCAGCACTTAGAGAGGTAGAGGAGGAGTACAGAAAAGTTCTGGAGGATGCAATAAATTATGGGCTGTCGAACAAGACTACCTCCTTCACTAGGATTAGAGCTGGAATTTACAGGAATGAGAGGGAGAGGCACAAGGACTTACCCTCACACTACATTTATACTACTTGTGAAGATGGCAGTGAGAGGTTGGACAGCTTTGAGAAAGTGAAGAAGAAAGGTAGGGCTTACACTAATAAACCTTCAGTAAGGAAGATCACTGTTCACTTAGATGATCACTTATGGAAGTTCAGCCTCGACACGATTTCGATATCAACAAAGAAGGGAAGAGTTTTCATTTCTCCAATCTTCCCTAAGATCTTCTGGGAGTATTATAACAAGGGCTGGAGGATTGCGAGTGAGGCTAGGTTTAGACTAATGAAAGGTAACGTGGTAGAGTTCTTCATAGTTTTTAAGAAGGACGAGCCTAAACCTTACGAGCCTAAAGGTTTTATCCCAGTTGATCTCAATGAGAATTCAGTCTCTGTATTATTTGATGGAAAACCGATCCTTTTAGAGACTAACATCAAGAAAATTACTCTAGGCTATGAGTATAAAAGGAAGTCAATAACTACTGGTAGGTCTACTAAGGATAGAGAAGTTAAGAGGAAGTTGAGAAACTTGAGAGAGAGGGATAAAAAGGCTGATGTTAGGAGGAAGTTAGCTAAGCTGATCATAAAAGAGGCTTTTGAAAGCAAGAGTGCCATAGTTTTAGAGGACTTGCCCAAGAGAACTCCACAGCATATGGTTAAGAATATGAAAGACTCTCAGCTTAGGTTGAGGATTTATAAATCGGCATTTTCCTCAATGAAGAATATTATTATTGAGAAGGCTAAGGAGTTTGGAGTCTCCGTGGTCTTAGTTAATCCTTCTTATACTTCTTCGACTTGTCCAGTTCACGGGACAAAGATTGCTTATCAACCCGATGGGGGCGATGCCCCAAGGGTTGGTGTTTGCGAAAGGGGGAAGGAAAAGTGGCATAGGGACGTGGTTGCTCTGTATAATTTGAGGAAAAGGGCTGGAGATGTGACCCCCGTGCCGTTGGGGTCGAAGGAGTCCCATGACCCACCTACCACAAGTGGGTGGTTGAGGGCTAAGTCCCTACACTTGATCATGATTGAAGATAAAATGATTGAAATGAAAGTGTAGGGACAAACGGAAAGGATTTATAAACTCCTAAAAAACATTTAAATAATCACGCAACATACTTTCTTTTGGTACTTATGTTAGCCTTTAGATTCAGCTTTCTTGAATATTTTAGCAAACACCAAGGGCATTAAAAATCTGATTGAAAATACCATGTATATATAATAAATAGCAAACAGATATTTATCATTAAAGGGATAAAAGAGGTTTGATGTAGGTGATGTTAATGCAATCTTGGACCAATGCCGAAGTTAGTAAAAAATGAAGCACCCATAAAAGGGGTGTAACCTTCTAGACCTCAAGGAACTCTTCAAAATAGGGAAGAGGTTAAAATTCATCCAACCCATTTATATAGAAATACTATAACACTATAGAAATAAACGGAATTTCCATTGTTAACATTGATTGGGTTTGAAACAAATATTGCAACAGGAACAAATTGGTGTAGTGGTGTTGCAGTAATAGGTTCTGGAACGAAACCCGATGAAGTTGCATAAGCTATAGCTGTTGGTGTGAAGTTTGTAGCATTCTTAAGGAATTCGGCTCCTTGGCCGAAAACTCCATATTGTTTAAGGCTTTCAATACCGTTTATCATCATGCTATAAAGTAAAGTGTTTAGTACTGTTGAAACATTTTGCGATGGAGATCCTACAAATCCCGGGAACTGAACAAAAGTTGCACCTTGATAAGTTGTCTCTGATGTATAATTTGTAAATAATGGAGATGGCAAAAATGGATTTACTTTATAAGCTATTCTAAGCATTTGATATGACTTCGCTATATCTCCCATGCCATATGTTATAGCATAAAATTGAGCACTTGAACTTAAAGTCATTATATTTGGATATGGAAACATTATAACTTGTCCTGTTGAATTCTGATACTCTCCTACAAAAACATCATATGATAATAGATAAGTATTATTTGGCTTAGCATGCAAATAGTTTAATAATGCTGATGCTTCATCTTCATTTCCAGTTAAAATACTAGCTAAAACTTGTATCTGAGTACCATTTAAGGTAGATCCATCGGCTACTGTTGTTCTATTAGAATTAACTGTAATCCAATATCCATAGTCCCACCAGCTTATTACAAGAGCATTACTGCTTGTGTTTTCTTTAAGGTAGTTCAATGCACTTGTCCAAGCATTATTTAATGGTACAACTACCTTCGCTCCTGTAGGCGTTTGCAAAGTTAGGGGTTGCATCCAACCAGTACTTAATGCAGGTGCCATATATTGCATTGTTACATAATCTTGATATCCATAGTATATTCCAAATCCTACAATAATTATGCCTAAGAGTATTGCAACTATTATTGCTGTCTGTTCCGTTTCAGTACTCTTGCTTACTTGCTTCCCTTTCTTATAAGATACTTCTTTTTTAAACATGAAAAATAGACCAATAGTTATTCCAGCTGTTATATCAAAGAAATAGTTTGCAGAAGCCAAGAAGTATGATTCGTTAATATTTCCATATAAAAACAAAAATGCTACTACAAAAAATGCTAGCATTAATGTTTCACTAAGTACACCTATTCTTTTTCTAGCTAAATAGTAAATTAAAGCAATTAATCCTATTGAGGATACAAAAACTAGAGGCCCGTAAGATTGAAATATTGATGAAAGATTAGTTCCTGAATATTCTGCTACAGTAAGGGCTAAAACTGAAGATGTAGGAGTAACACCTAGCGCTAGTAGAACTCTTGAAGGAAAAGATAATATATCTGAATAAATGGCAGCTCCTATTATAGCTATTCCAGCAATAATGACCCAAATATGGACTTTATAGCTAAAATTCCTTGTTATTCCAATTTTGTTTAAAGGTATTTTGTCAAGATATGATTCTATTAAATAGACTATTAATAATATAGGTATGGCGAGTCCTAAACTCTTGGTGAAGTAATGTAAACCTGCAGCAGGTGATAATATTACTGGTACAGCAAAACCTATTGAAAGAAATAGATGCTTGATCCAATTGTTAAAACTTGGCTTCGATATAAACGGGTCTAATATTAAAATTAATGATATTAAAAGCGTTATATAATCATATCCTCCCCATATCCATGAAACTGCTCCAGCAATTAATCCTCCTATAAATAAATAGACAAGAGATCTAATTTTTTTAAAGGATTTATATCCTAATATTAAAAAAAGGAATGCAAGAGAAAAGAATGCAAGTCCTGCATTAGTTTTGCCTGGGTAATCAGCAAAAGCTTTGAATAGGAATCCTCCAGGATAAAACGCAAATGAAAATGAAGATATGAGACCTGCAAGTCTTGAATTGGTTAATTTCCATATAGCAAAGAAAAGCGATAGTGTGCTTAATCCTGCCATGAATACAGGTTGCAAAGCAAGCGTTTGTATAACATCAAGTCCAAACTTACTTGTTACATATTTTGTTATAAATGCTATAAGCATGGCGCCTCCTATATATTCGGTTTTTAAGAAATTTCTGCCCCATGGATACCAAAACAATTTAACATCTGTTAGACCAGCTAAATTAAAACCATTATGATAAAAATAGTTGGATAGCCAATATAAAATCCATGGGTCGTTTCCATTTAATACGTTTATGCCGTAAACTTTAGCGGGTATTAATCTAATATATACTGTTATAGCAGTGATAAAAATTGCAATAATAATTGATAATATTGTTCCCAGCTTTTTATCTAACAATTCGATAAATGTTCTAGGCATAGATTTTTGTTCTTTTTTACCAGCTTTACTCAAGTCTTCCTCACTCTCTATCCAGTTAATATTAATTTAAATTGACTGGACTATATATAATTTTATTTTTCAATCCTTGTTTGAATTACTATTATAAAATATGTGATTTTAGATCATTTTTAAAATAATTTTGCGTAATAATATTACTATATAGTTTATTTATATTATATATAGTTATATAGATCTACGTCGAAATCTTTATAAAGTAAATAGAATAAGTGAAAATTGGTGATAAAATGAGTAATCCGTTTAAGCCATTGGATGAGAAGAAACTAAGCTGGTTTCATTTAAAATCTATGATAACTACAGGAATGGGAGTTTTTACTGATGGATACGATTTGGCATCGATAGGTATAGTACTATTAACAGTGCTTTCAAGCTACGGAATAACAAAAACTAGTCCTTCTTATACTTTCTACGTTACTTGGGTAAGTGGTTCAGCGTTAATAGGCTCAGCAATTGGGGCAATTATATTTGGAATTCTAGCAAACAAAGGAAGAAAGACGTTCTATGGAATAGACGTTTCATTATTGGCTATAGGAGCTGTCTGTAACATTTTTACGTAACTACTCGTTATTTTTAATTACTTCTAATCCTTTTAACGCTATTAAGTAAGCTGAGGCTGTATGCCTATCAAAACCCTTCTCCCTCATCACCTTTTCATGCTCTTCAGAATTTGTAGTACCCTTTGGATTAACCAGAATAACGTTAAAACCCAACCTTAAAGATTTAATAACACCGTGAATTAGCAAATGCTTCTTAGCAAAACGCGTTATCTTCCTATTACCGCTTTTACTCCTAGTAAACTTCCTCCTCTTAACTAGAAATAAATCCTCAAATACTACATAATCAACGCCAACCTTTGATAGAAAATTAAGGGCTTGTGAAAGAGCGTTTAACCTCAAAGCCATTGCTTTCCCTTTAGGAAAACCGTGGGAAACAACCTCGCTATACCACCAAGTTTTGAAAGTAATAATTTTACCCTCCTTGTTAATTACAACAACATTTAACCTATCACTGTTTAAATCGAAACCAGCAAACAAACCATAACCATTAGGTTTTGATAAAGAGAAGTACTTTAAGTATAACCAAAGTGGGATTTGAAGGTGAATCATTGGTTTTTCCTTAAAGGAAACTACCGCACCATAACCCTCCACCTTTCTTTTAGATAACTCTTCTAACTCATGAAGTAGTGGTAAGTACTCCCTGCCAAAATATGCCTTCCCATGAACCCACTTGCCCCAAGGGTCTTTAACCTTAATTAACACGTGGTCTTCTAAAACGTGAAATTTTATCCCCCTATTGCCCTTATCGCTTTTATTCCCCCTACAAGCGATCCAATTCTTTCTAATTTCAATCTTACTCCCTTTATTCTCGACCAATGCTAAGGCTTGTTTATAAGCAGTTTCGGCATAGAATGCGTAAGGAATGATCTTATACAACTCCTTAACAGCATCGTTTAGGGAAACTCCTTTTAAAGCTAGGTTAATTCCAGCCTTTACACCCTTTGAGTAATAATAAGCAATTCTAGTTACTTTAC
>NZ_JAWDMQ010000023.1:0-21873 GCF_046536515.1 Caldisphaera sp.
CCTGAACCCCTTAAGTAACCCTTCATGTTATTCAGAAAGGATTATGGCCAGTTTGTTTGATAAGTTGCTTCAACTCCATTACTAGTTATAACTTCTATAATTACAGGTGTGCCAGGGCTAATGTTAACTTTAGTATTGTTTGATGCATAAATAAGTCCGATGCTTTTAGGAGGTATATTTAAATTCCCAGAAGGTGTGTTATTAAAGAATATTAATGAATTGTTGTAGTATAAAACAGCAACGCTGCTTATAGATGTAGCAGATCCTAAATTTTGCACATATGCATAAACTATATAGTTATTTTTATGGGTTATGTTGGCAGAAGTTATTTCAATTTTTACATATAATGAGGGATCGTTATAATGAACTGATCCTACTAATCCATTTAGCCAAACGTATAGCAATATGGAAGCAGAAATAGCTACTATTATTAGCATAACTACGGCAACTATTTCAGATATAGATCTCTTTCTGTTCATTTTTTCACCGTTTATAATTTTAAAATTTGAATTTAAAAACTTTTGTTAAACAATTTTATTCCCTATGCTTTCCCTATGCTTCCCAGGGGTTCCCTAATATAGCTTAAACAGCAAATCTAAAATTGGTGAGAAAAAATGAAAGGATTTATAAAAATTGCCTCATTGCTATTGTCTTTAATGGTAATAGGGGCTATAGTCTTTCCTTTTGTAAATGCTCAGCCTTCAACCAATTCAAATAATCAGAACCAAAATTCAACATTAATACTATTAAATATAACCGAGAGAGCAATAAACTTTGCTAAAAACAATGGTATAAATGTCTCTTTGGCTGAAAAATATTATCAATTAGCATTGTCATCATATAATGAAGGTAACTATACACAAGCACAAATAGATTTACATTTGGCTATGAAGGTATTGGCTAAAGAAATGGAAAGTAAATCAGCAACGCCCATACCGCAGGCTGAAGGGATTAAAACACAATTAAAATTAATAGAAAAGTTTGTTAATGGAAGCAATTTATTTAACCAAACTTATAAAGAAATGATATTATCTCAAATAAATCAATCTCTAATATATTTAAATCAAGGAAATGTAAGCCAGGCAGCTAAGACTCTTTCAGAGATAAAGAAAGAGCTTATGCAGGCATCGGTAAAGATTTCAGAAGTTGCTAAACAAAGAGTTGCACACTTGATAAAGAACAAAATTAAAAATGAAATTAATAATATGAACCAAATGTTCAAGGCAGAGATGGGAAACGTTACATCGGAATTCAATTATAATATTAACGTAACGCCAGTTTTGAGCCTTGTTGAAAAAGAAATAGAAAGCAATTCAACTAACATAAGTGTTGCTACATATGCCCACATGTTGATTGCTTTAAACAATTTAGAGAATTTTGTATCAGGTCAAAAGATTTCATTTGTTTTTAATTTATCAGGCAGAAATAAAGAACTGTGGGGTATTTTAATTAACTTAGAAGTAATAAACAGATCTCTAAATATGGTATCTTCCAAAACAACAAATCAAAACATAAATAACGCAATAAGCCCAATGGAGGAAGCAATAAATGAGACTAAGTTCTCAATTAAAGAATGGTACATAGGTAATGATACCGGGGCTTTGAAACTTATAAATGAATCTGTTGAAAACGATTTGTTAGCTCAACAATACTTATCTAATACAACAGGTATGGCAAACATGCTCATACCTATCTCAAACAGGATATTAAATATAGACTATTTTGTGCTTAAATTAATAAATAATACTATGATAATAGGTAAAAGCGTTGAAATAGAAGGCTTTGTCATTTGGAACCTATCATCAAATAGTTACTTAATAGTGGGTCACATAATATCAATAGGAAATCATATGAGGTTTATGCCCGTAACTGAACATATGTGGCAATTAATGATAATAAACGTATCAAAGTCTACGCAAATAAACGGTACCATATATCCTAATGAAATAGTAAAAATAAACGGCATTATATCAGGTAAATACTATGCTATATATGAGGTAAACGCAACCCAAATAACGGTTTTAGGCAATTCAACAAATATAACAAATTCATAAAGGTGTTAATAGTGAATAATAAAAAGACAATAATAATTTTTTCCCTCTTCATTATTTTTTTAATTCCCTTAATAGGGCATGCTTATCAGCAATATCAATACAGTAAAATTTATGTTGATGAATATGGAGATTTAAGCGGGTACTTTATAATAAATGTAACAAACGCTCCAACTATTATAAATGTAAGTATACCTGGGAACGTATCTGCATACGCTGCTTTTAGCAACAATTTAAGCTTACCTGCCACGCTTAATAAAAATAACATTACCGTTTTGGTAGAAAATAATACTGCAGTAAACATAACATTTATTTCTTTTAATGCAGTAAGCCAAAGAGGAGAAGCATTTTTCTTAGATATAGATTTACCTTCTTATACAGACTTAATTTTGCCTAAAAATTCAGTTATAATTTATACAAATGCAACAATTCAGGGTATTAATGGAAATACAATAAGTTTATCTCCAGGAAGCATTGAAATTGAATATTCAATTCAAAATGTTACTTCCCCTATTACTACAACATCAATTACCAATACTATTACTGCCAGCAATACTACAACTTTATCATCAACACCTTTGCCAACAACTTCATCTCATGCATCAAATCTTATGTTATATGTATCTATTGGTATTATTGTTATTATAATAGCTGTCGCAGTTTTATTGCTAAGAAGGTCTAAATAAAAATATTAACAAAAGTTTTTATTTTCTATATATAAATTATTTATAGATGATCAAAATGAATGTTTGGGAAGGGTTTTGGAGAAAACATAACATATTTGATGATGATATAGTAATGGAAGTTATAAATAAAATAAACATAGTTAAAGGATCTTACATAGCTGATCTTGGATCAGGTCCAGGTAGGTTTACTATACCTCTAGCAAGAGTAGTAGGAGAAAACGGAAAGGTTTATGCAATTGATATATCAAAAGAGTCTTTAGCCACAGTGAAATACTACGCCGATAGAGAAAAATTGAATAACATTGAAATTGTTTATGCAGACATCTCAAAGAAAATACCTCTTAATAATAATTCTATAGATATAGCATTTATGGCAAACGTCTTTCATGATATAGTTTATGATGGAAAAGAATCAATTTTATTAAACGAGATAAAGAGAATATTGAAAAAAGAAGGTAAACTAATAATTTTGGAATTCAAGAAAATGAGAGGTCCTCCGGGACCGCCAATTTTTATGAGGATTTCTTTTGAAGATCTTTCTGTAATTTTGAACAGCAACGGCTTCTCATTAAAATATCTTGGAGAGATAGGCAAATACCATTATTTAATTGAAGCAAAAAATATAAATGCTTAAGCAAATTTATTTTGCATGGTGGTAAAAATTCTTAAGATAAGTAGGGGAGAGCTAATAAAAAGGATAAATTCTGTATTGGATAAGATAAAGGAAAGTAATTACGATGCAATATACTTAACAAACCCAACAAACATTTTTTATTTAACAAATATTTCAATATTATCAACAGAAAGACCATTTGCCCTTATAATTCCAGTTGATGGATCCCCAATAGCTTTTTCGCCTTCTGTAGAAAGAAATCATTTGGAATATAGAAATTCAATAGCAGGCAATATAATTAGTGAAATTTATTACTATTTTGATTATCCTGGAGAAGTTCATCCATTAAATAAAGTAGTTAATATAATTAAGAATTCTAAAATAAAAAGCATTGCAACAGATAATTTTATGGGAGCTAATTCAATATTTGGATATAGCGGGCCAAAGCTTTCTGATTTATTGCAAAAAGAAGGGATTAATGTAGGTAATGTAGGAGAAATAATAAATGAAATGAGGTTAATTAAATCAAATGAAGAAATAGAATTAATAAAAGAAAGTGGAAAATGGGCTGCAAGATCGATAAAGGTTGCTATGGATTTAATAGAGGAAAATAAATGGGACTGGGAAATATCTATTCAAGCGAGCATAAAAGTACTTCACGAAATGAATAAGAATTTTTCCCCTTATTTACCTTTAAGAGAACCCGTTGGATTAGTAGTTGGATTTAGGGGGCAAGTAGGAGAATTTTCTTCATATCCTCACGCATTGGTAAGTGAAAGACCTATCAGAAAAGGCGATGTTTTGGGAATAGGTGCTGGTCCAGAAATAGGAGGCTATTATTCAGAACTTGAAAGAACATTAATATTTGGAAAACCAAATGATAAAATTTTAAATTATTTCAATAAAATGCTTGAGTTAAGAAAAGAAGCTTTTAATATGCTAAGGCCTTATTTAAGTGCCTCTGCAGTAGATAAAGCTGTTATGGAAAAGGCTAAAGAGTTAAAAATAGATGAATTCCTAAGACATCATACGGGACACGGCTTAGGATTAGAAATCCACGAGCCTCCATTTTTAGATGTGGGTTATAATTTAGAGTTAAAGCCTGGTATGGTAGTAAGTATAGAGCCTGGTATATATAATAATTATGGAGGTTTTAGGCACAGCGACACTGTTTTAATAACAAAAAATGGGTATGAATTGTTAACTAACTTTCCAGATAATGAAGAACTTATAGTTTAACATTATTTTAATCTTTAAATGCAAAAGTTATTGGATAAAGAATTTATAAAAGTGAATTGCAAGGCATTATATAAATTTTTATTTTTCATTTTATTCTGAAACCATTGGAGCTAAAATTGCAAAGAGAATTAAGGTTGATGCTAATAATATTAGCTGCGTTGGGTCTAGTTACGGGGCTGATATTAGGAATATCAGGTATACCTATGGTAATAGGGCTAACAATAACAATAGGCTTCCTCCTTTATATTATATCGGGGTTAATATATGCTAATTCTAGGTTTATTTTCTTAGGATTAATGATAGGCGGAGATATCGGATCTATATTGACTTTATTTTCTCATCCCTTAATCTTACCTTTTCTAATAATAGAGAGGGGTAGTGGCCACGTCTCGATAGATATAGATTTCGTCCAGATCATAGTTTTTGCTGAAATAATATATCAAATAATAAAATATTTAAAAAGAAGGTGATTTTTTTTGAAACAAGAATTATCAATATATTTTTCAAGAACCATTTATGCGGCTCAATGGTACATATTGGCGCCTGCAACATTAGCTATAAGTGAAGCAGAAAATGTAAGCAAGGGTTTGATAGGTTTTCTACCATTTGCATTCATAATAGGAGCTGCCATAACTCAAATACCGGCTGCATATTTCTCATCTAAAATTTCTCCAAAGAAGACATTTTTAATTGGTCTATTCTTATTGTCTTTATCTGATATTTTGGTTCCCTTTACAAACAAGTTTATCGACGCAATATTGTTGAGAATTTTAGCAGGTCTAGGGGCGGGGCTATATTTTTCTCCCGCAGCGGCAGTCCTAGTTTCTTCAAATAAAGAAAAATCAGCAACCTTAATTGGTTTGTATAACGCTGCATTCAGCATAGGAGGACTAATAGGGCTATCTTGGGGAGTATTGGATTCGTTATTGGGTTGGAGGGAAGCAACATTTATAGGAGGACTAATAGGGTTATTGGCTTTTTTAGAAAACTTGTTTTTTGTTAAAGACGTTAAGCTATCTTCAAAAAGCAAAATAGTTTTTGATAAAAAGCTAATTATTTTAGGTATAGCTACATCAGGGATTTGGGGGAGCAGCTATGCTGTTGGCACATTGATCCCTTCTTTTGCATCTGAGCTATATAAGATTAGTTCATATAAAGTAAGTCCTTTAGTTTCCTTGTATTTCCTAGGGAATATAATAGGGGGTTCTTTAACTTCATTATTTGAGAAGAGAAATAAGTTTAATTTAATTTTATTGATGGCTACTTTAACAGGGCTTACTTACCCTCTATATGGTATAATAGGGGTATATTTTATGGCCTTTGCCTCCCTTTTAAATGGTATTCTTGTTAACATTACGAGTAGCATTTATTATGCATTGGCAATCGATGAATTAAATTCTATTAACGAATCATTGTCTTTATCAGTAATAAATCTGATAAACATGGTTATAGGTGTATGGATTTCCCCTATATTCTCATTAGCCATGTCTATAAATCTGAAGTTATCTTTATATATATTGCTTGCCTCAACTATTATACCGGTAGTATTAATTAAAAAATTATAAATTCAAAAAAAGGTTGTGGAAGTAATGGATGGAAACGAAAAAATAGCAGTAATAGCAGATTGGGATGCAGACGGAGTAATAGCTGCTGCGGCTATAGTTTATTCTCAAGAAAAGCTAGGTGTCTTTCCAGTTAAAGGTAAAAGAAAAGTAGAGCTAATACCATCGGGGCCTAGGGAATTAGAGCATGCATTTAAGGAAAAGTGTTGGGATATTTTAATTATATTGGATATACCATTCTCACAGGAAGTAAGTAAAGCTTTAGACGATTTATATTCTAGAGGGTGTAGGCCAAAGATATATTATTTTGACCATCATCCTGTAACGCTTGAAAATATGAACAATATAGAGACAAAATACAATGCTTTAGCTATATTGGGGAAAAGCCCCACTGCTATATTGGTCAGGAGGTTTTTAGACGGGCTTAATGTTAAGCTTACACCGAGGCTATCAAATTTGGTAGATGCAATAGGTACATTAGAAGGGGGAGGATGGCTTAGAAATAAACAGCAGGTACCAGAAGGCATAGTAAAGCTTGCGGCATCTATATCGAAGGCATTAAATCAAAGTAAAGATAAGGGTATATGGGAAAAATATGTTGAATGGGCTTCAAACCCTTTACCTTTTGAGCAGTCTTTATTAAAGCAGAACAGCGAAGATGATTTTAAAAACGTTATAGAGTTAGGGTTTGAGGTCTCGAAGGAAAGCGATAAAGAAATTAAAGAAAAGGCGATGGAACTTGCTATGTCGGCAAAAAATTTAGGTTATATAAAGTTTATAGATGCTAGAGATAAATGGAATAAGAGCGGTGCATCTGCTTTAACTTCAGCTATTTTTAAGATATTGAAGGTAACAACAGCTTTATTAGCTGAGAAAAAGGAGGATAATGTTAGGCTCTTAATAATAAGAAGCGGTAAGGGGGAAGCGCTAAAGATAATGAAAAACTTGTTTGTTATGGGTATAACGGAAGATGTAGGAGGTCATGGAAATATAGCTGTGGCTAAGGTTAAGCCTGAAGTAACTGTTAGGAATCTAGAGGAGGCATTGAGGAAAGCATCTGTACAATCATTGCAAGAAGGTAGTGCATGAGAGATACTAGAGAAAAGCTTATATAGAAGCGATCTCACGAATACTCTACTGGAGCTAAAATTAGTTAGGGAATAGGTGATAGATATGGCAAGTGGTTCAGGAAGCAATATACCTGTATTGATACTTAAAGAAGGTACCCAAAGATCTTATGGTAGGGAGGCTTTGAAAAACAACATATTAGCAGCAAAGGTTTTATCGGAACTATTAAAAACAAGTTTAGGTCCTCGCGGACTCGATAAGATGTTAATTGATTCTTTTGGAGACATAACTATTACAAACGATGGCGCTACAATAGTAAAAGAAATGGAAATACAGCACCCTGCAGCTAAGCTATTGGTTGAGATAGCAAAGGCTCAGGACAGTGAAGTAGGTGATGGAACTACTAGCGTAGTTGTTTTAGCAGGCAGCTTATTAGAGAAGGCAGAAAAGCTCTTAGATGATAACATACACCCATCAATAATTATAGATGGTTATACAAAGGCTATGAACAAGGCATTAGAGGTTTTAAACTCTATTGGGAAAAACATTGACGTCGAAGATGAGAGCACACTTAGGAAAATAGTTGATACAACAATATCTAGCAAATATACTGGTCAAGGGCCCGAAAAAGAAAAGATAATAAACATAGTTGTAGATGCAATTAGGACTGTTGCAGAAAAGAGGGAAGACGGATCATATTATGTTGATTTAGATAACGTTAAAGTAGAGAAAAAGAAAGGAGAGAGCTTAATGGATACTTCTCTCATTAAAGGAATTGTTATAGATAAAGAAGTTGTACATCCTGGCATGCCAAAGAGAATAGAAGATGCTAAGATAGCAGTATTAGATGCGGCTTTAGAGATACAAAAACCTGATATATCAACCAAGATAAGGGTAACAGATGTTGATCAGCTTGATAATTTCTTAGAAGAAGAAACAAAGATATTAAGAGAAATGGTAGATCAAATAGCTGCGACTGGAGCTAACGTTGTTATAACACAAAAAGGTATTGACGATGTTGCTCAACACTTCTTAGCAAAGAAAGGTATACTAGCAGCTAGAAGAGTAAAGAGGAGCGATATAGAAAAGATAGCTAAAGCAACTGGAGCAAAAATTGTAACGAGCATTAAAGATCTGAAACCAGAGAGCTTAGGTTATGCTGCATTAGTTGAAGAGAGGAAAGTAGGAAACGATAAAATGATATTCATAGAAGGCGCTAAGAATCCAAAGAGCGTCACAATATTATTAAGAGGAGCTAACGATATGCTATTAGACGAGGCAGAGAGGAACTTAAATGATGCATTGCATTCCCTTAGGAACATATTGAGGGAACCGAAGATAGTTGGGGGAGGAGGTGCTACTGAGACAGAAATAGCAATGGCTGTAAGGAGCTATGCAAGGACTATTGGAGGTAAAGAGCAGCTAGCTATTGAGGCATTTGCAGATGCATTGGAAGTCATACCCACAGTGCTTGCTGAAAGCAGCGGTATGGATCCATTAGATGCACTAATGGAGCTAAGGTCTCATCACGATAAGGGTCTAAGGTTAGCTGGTTTAAATGCAGTAGATGGAAAGGTCGTTGATGATGTAACCAAATATAATATATATGAGCCAATACTTGTTAAGAAGCAGGTAATAAAGAGCGCGTCAGAGGCTGCGATATCTTTAATGAAAATAGACGATTTAATTGCCGCTTCAGCACCCAAATCAGAATCCAAACCAGGTCAAGGAGGAGAAGGGCCTTCCGGAATGCCTTCCGGAATGCCTGGCGGCATGGGTATGTAATCTAATTAATTTTTTGATTCTCTTTTTTGAGGAAACTTTTGTAAAAATTAATTATTTTTTAGGGTAATATAATTGTTGGAAACAAGTTGGATTTAGAGGTTAGAATAAATAATGTCGATAGAGCTGCTGAACCCAATGCTTAAAGACGTTATAAGCAGCTTGGGTTATAAAAAGCTTTTGCCAATACAAGAAAAGGCTATACCAGTTATTTTGAGAGGTAACCATGCATTAATAATATCTCCAACCGGTTCCGGGAAGACTGAGGCAGCATTTCTACCTGTAGTTTCTTCTGTTTTAAACAAGAAAAGGGAAGAAGGAATAAAGGCAATATATATAACCCCTTTAAGGGCTTTAAATAGGGACATATCATATAGAATAGAAAAAATAGTTTCAGGAGTTGGTTTAACGGTATTTTTAAGGCATGGGGATACTACGCAGTCTCAAAGAAAAAGGTTTTTGGAAAATCCTCCAGATTTTATGGTAACTACTCCCGAGAGTTTAAACTTGCTTTTAACTATAAAAAATAAAAGGAGTATGTGGGAAAAAGTTTCTTATGTAATTGTTGATGAACTTCAAGAGTTATTAGATAATAAAAGGGGAGTTGAGCTGTCATTAATTTTGGAAAGACTTGATGAAATATCTAAAAATAGAATACAGAGGATAGGCCTATCTGCAACTCTATCTGAAAAGTCAAAAAAAGAGGCTGCAAATTTATTGGCTTACAACAGAAAAGTAGAAATTGTTGAGGATTATTCTACAAAGAAATATGAAATATCAATAAGAGTTAACGGTAATGAAGATCAATGGGATAACATAGTTAAAAGCATGGCAGAAATAATAAATAATAATAAAGGATCTGTCTTAGTTTTTACTAATATAAGGTCTGTTGCGGAAAAGCTTTCAACGGACCTATCAAAAATCTTAGGAAATGTTGCAGTTCATCACGGAAGCCTTTCTAGGGATGTTAGGGAAAGAGCGGAAAAGATGTTTAGGGAAGGCGGAGTAAAGGCATTAGTTTCTACCGCATCAATGGAGTTAGGGATAGATATAGGTAAAATAGACACTGTTTTGCAATTTATGTCTCCCAGGCAAGTAATTGTTATGCTCCAAAGAACTGGTAGATCTGGTCATAGGATAGGGGACGTAAGCAGAGGAATTATAATTACTATGGATAATTTATTCGAAATACTTGAATCTGGAGTCATTTCTCTAAGGTCTGAAAAAGGAGAGCTTGAGGACTTAACTTTGCCAAAAAATTCTATGGATGCCTTAGCGCATCAGTTAGTAGCAATGCTTGTAGAAGGGAATTCTGATAACATAGACAAGTCTTTAAGCATAGTAAAAAGGGCATATCCTTTTTCGAAAATATCGTATGAAGAAATGAAAAGGGTTTTAGACCATTTAAATAATGTTAGAATAATTAAGTTCGACGAGGAAACAGGGGCAATTTACCAATCCAGGAGAACAAGGAAATATTTATATGGTGTTTCAATGATACCTGATGAAGTAAGCTTTACAGTATATGACATTTCATCAAATTCTAAGGTTGGAGAAATAAGTGAAAGGTTTGTGGAAACTGCAGTTTTGGAGGAAGGAAAAGAAAACTTTAGGTTTACTTTAGCAGGTAAGGTATGGGAAGCAGTTACAATAGATTACGAAGAAGAAAAAGTGGAAGCAAAGCCTATTGCAATAAATGAAGGTGCGATTCCGATATGGGAAGGGGAATTAATACCGGTTTCCTATAGCGTTTCAAGGGAAGTCTGCTCTTTGATTAGCCTGGGAATGATAGATGAGGAAGAAGTAAAATCCTTATTAAAAAAGAGGAAAGTACCAGAAGAATCTATTTCTAGGTTAATTAATGTATTAAAAAATACAAAAAGTGTTTGGAATATAGATTTGACTCCCCAAAATTTAATTGTCGAGGAAGTAAATGGGAGCTCTATTTTATATACATGCTTGGGTAGTAAAGGTAATTTTTTATTGGCATTGATTTTATCTAAGATTATTGAAAAATACATTAAGGTTCAAATAGATTACATACCATATGCAATTATCTTTACTTCTCCTACAGGTGTCTCAGCTAATTTAGTGAAAGAAGCCTTATATGAGCTTAAAAAAACGGATGCACCGGAAATTATGGTTTTGTCTCAAGATGCTGTTAAAAACTCAATAGTTTATATATCAAGGTTTTTGCAAGTAGCTAAAAGGCTAGGCGTTGTTGATGTTGATATAAAAATACCTCTAGAGCTGGGTAAAAAGATGATTGATGCTTATAGAAACACTATTGTAGATGAAGAAACTATTAGGGAAATAATTTATGATAAGTTTGATATAGATTCTTTAATGAAATTTAAAGAAGAGTTTAAGGATGTAAACGTTGTAAAGCTTAGAGAGCCGAGCCCATTAACTAAGGAAGTTCTTTCAAATCCGTATTTAAGAAAGGATTTAGCTACAAATCTAAAATCCCTTGCTATTGATTATATTATTCAAGGACTTAGGAAAAATGCCTTAAACAGGGAGGTAGCATTTGTTTGTATTGCCTGCGGTGAAACTTGGGAAAACAAGGTAAAAGATTTAGGTAATGTTATTAGGTGTCCTAAATGTAAAAGCATGATGGTAGCTCCTATGCCTAACACCGATTGGGGTAAAAATGCAATAAATATTTTCAGGCAGTGGAAAAGAGGGGAACTAAAGAAACTAAGCAAAGATCAAAAGAAGATTATAGATGAAATTAAAGATAGGGGGACCCTTTATATAAACTATGCATCGCAAAATTTAGGGAGATATGTCATTGAAGCCTTAATGACTCAGGGCGTAGGTCCTAGAGCAACTAAAAAGGTCATAGAGGCTTATATGAAAGGAGGGGATAAGGAGTTCTATAAGGCCTTGCTTAAAGCAAAAGAAGAATACATATCATATAAAAAATACTGGAGCTGATAAAAGAGCGCTATAATTATGAAGAAAAATTCATGTATTTTTGGGCACAACTTTATAAAACCTTATTTTATATATGACTTTGGAGCCGCGGTAGTATAGTCCGGTCCAGTATGCGGGCCTCTCGAGCCCGTGACCCGGGTTCAAATCCCGGCCGCGGCATAAAACAGTTTTGATGTTTTATTAGGCCGAATTCTTTTTAATAATAGAAATCTTATTATATTTATTTTAACTGTTGGAATAAAGTAAAAAACTGCTAAGATG
This sequence comes from Caldisphaera sp., assembly GCF_046536515.1. GTDB lineage: Archaea > Thermoproteota > Thermoprotei_A > Sulfolobales > Acidilobaceae > Caldisphaera. Next base: position 12,203 of record NZ_JAWDMQ010000023.1, read on the forward strand.
TTACCTCTCTATATGAAGAAAATAACCGGAAATATGAGCCCTGTGCCTTTAGACTCAAAGAAGTATCATAACCTAATATGATAGTATAGTTGTTTAGTATTAGTACCCAAACCTAATCATTATTGAATATAAAATGATTAAAATGAAAGTGTAGAAAAAATGAGGTAAGCATCTGGGGTTTCTCCCCTTATTTATTTTTGAGCATATTAGCATATTAAGGGAAAAATAATGTGGTTCGCAATAGCGATGCTGTTCATGGCTTTGTTATCGTCATTAGACATAGGAATATATTCATATATTGGCTATAAAACAAGCGTAACCCCTTTTCAATACGGATTAATTAGTGCTATGTGGAGTGCTGTATTTATTGCGTCAAATTTATTTTTGGGTAAGATATCTGATAAGGGTAACAACAAATTTTTGATTGTAATTTCATTTCTTTCAATTATGGTAACAGGAGTTCTCTTCTCTTTTCATAGCCTTACATTCTTAGCTATTGCTTATATGTTTCATGCATTAGGCGTTGCGTCGTCTAATTTAGCTGTTTCTACAACAATTTTTGAAATGAAGAGCAGTGATAGGTGGAAATATTATATAGAGCTTCAAAAGTTTTCCTATTATTTGATTAGGGGTTTTGGTCTTTTATCATTTTATTTTATAGGTAATATTATCCCCTTAGATTATTTTATATATTTTTCAGTTGCGATTGGATTTCTTACTTTCTTATCATTACCTAAGGTAAACCTTAGAATGGAAAGGGTTTTACATTCATTTTCTCAAGACTTTAACTCTATAGCTAATCATATAAAAATACTTTCATATTTAGCATACGACAGCATAAGTTCTTTACCTAATGCTGTAAAACAAGGATACATATCATATAAAGCTGTCTCAACAAAAATGATTTCATTATCTATGTTTTTTGCCACCTTTACTGGAGACTATATTTTTACAATACTTCCTCTTCTTATAAAATCATATATAAGCTTAGGTTTACTCTGGCTTTCTTATGGAATAACAGCTCTAATAATAAGTTTCTCTTTAATTCTATTTTCCATGTTTTCAAATACGGGCAATAAAAAGGTAGCCATTTCTTTAATAATTTCTAGAGGTATTTGGCTTGTTTCAGTATTATCTTTTATAAACAATACTTTAAATTTAATAGCATATATAGCTATATCTTCTGTTTTGTTTAGCATGATCGACATAGCTTTGTATAATATATTTTCAGAAGGTTCAAGCGGTTATGGATCTCACATTTATTACACGCTTAGGGAATTAGGTACATTGACCGGTTCTTTATTAGTAGGGATAGCTTATACTTTAGGAAAAGAAGTTTTTATTACAATACCTATAATAACTACCATAATATCTGCTGTAATGTTGCTAATAGCATGAGTTACTGCAAAATTAAGCAACAAGGTAGAATATTTAGAACTTTAAGGCCAAAGACTTTTAAAAACTATTGTAAAATTTAGGTTTAAAATGTTACTAAAAAATGAGGTTTTCCTACCATAGTGAACCACCCTGCGCTTATGGCAGACATTTTCACCTCGTGATAAAGTTTTCCTGTTTTTTAGAGAGGCATTATCTCCCTTAAAGCAGAAGTCCTATAAACAGTTTTGTAGTGTGGAAGAGAGTTTACGGAGATTTACTTTCTACATTAAGTCTCCTTAGTCCCAAGGTTGCAACCAGTTCTTACAGCCAAGGTCTATGTATGATTATTTTGCAGCAAATAAAAACCTTTGAGGACTATTCATCCTTCCTTACAGAAGTGGACTATCATTCCCTTTGCATAATATTGCTTTTTGCCCTTGTAGTCCCATACATATCCACACCTAGGACATTTAAGTTTTACCACTACTTACCACAAGATAACTAATAAGGAAATAGCCCTTATAAGCTTTTCTCATCCCCGCCCTAAAAGGCGAGGCTTTCAGTTGTAAATGTGATGAGTATCATGGGAAACAATAAAAGGTTAATAGACGTTTTAACGGATGTTGGTAATATAAAAATCGTTAATGACAAAAGAATTTATATGCCATCTGATGATAGCTTTTTGATTATAAAAGCAATGCTTATTCTAAAAAATAAAGGGTATTCGTTTAATAGAATAATAGACATAGGAACAGGCTCTGGGATCTTATCTATAGCAGCTCAAAGAATATTTGATCCTAAAGTATTGGTTTCAATAGATATTTCACCGTATGCAGTTGTTAATGCCAAAAAAGCAATAGAAAAAGAAGGAGTAAGAAACCTTGTTATAAGATGTGATGGAACTTCATGCTTAAGAGGAAAATATGATTTATCTATTGTAAACCCTCCCTACTTGCCATCAAATGACAAAATAAAAAAAGGGAGTTGGATAGTGAAAACATGGCAAGAAGGTAGAAATCATAAAAAACTTTGCCTTTCATCTACAATATCAGAAAATATATTGATTTTAAAGTCAAGTTTATCTAAGTTTAATCAAGATAAATGCCTTAAGAAATTTAATTATAATAAAATTGAATTAGTTAAAACAAATGCATTTATGGAAAGGCTTGAGGTAAATTTTTGGGAAAACCTGAAGTGAACTGTTCTAAAAAGCTATCCTTATCATAGAAAACCCCTTCAATCTCATGAGGTGAAATTAATAGCCTTTATCTTGAATTAATGGAGATTATTCTCTATATATTTGAAAATTGAATCAATCCTATATAGTAGTTCTTTGTTTTTAGTTTCATATTTAAAGTTAGCAATATCTTTTAATATGGAATTTAGTTGCTTATTTATTTCAATGTTTAATTCAAGTTTTTCTGCCTCTATTTTTGGTCCTCCTTCCATAAATCCTTCAGGATAATACCAATCCTTTAACCAAATGAATCCAAGGTTAAATAACTTAAAGCCAAGTCGAGTTAAAACGGGTGGTACACCTAGTCTTAGTTCTTTTAAAGTCTTTTCATCGTTTGTATATTCAACAAACAGCTTATCGCCATGTTCTAGATTTTCAGAAAGAAATTCTAATATTGCCATTTCTATTTTACTTTCATAGTATTCTAAATAATGATTTCCCATTTCTATTTTACTTTGTATATCAAAAATTTCTACCCATGGTTTATAGAAAGGCGACCTTCCTAGAAAAACTTTCATTTTTATCAAGTTTAACATATTTTTGTCATATCTTAATTTTAATGAGAGGTTTCTTTCTTCTTTAAATCTTCCTTTTAATACTCTCTCTGCCTTAATTTCATAATTCTCAATTTTAAATCCTTCTTTTAACTTTTTAATAAGATCCTTTTTCAACTCTATTTCTTTATTAATATAAAAAAGAGAAATTTATAAGAATATGTTAGTATTTTTTTAAATTTTAAATATACATTAATATAATGTAATTAATCCGATAATAACCTTTTGTTAACCCCCCGGTTAACAATGAAAAATTTTAATCTTACACAGTTTAAAAAGCATTCTATTATAAAATATTTGGAAATGTAATTCATTTTTCTACACCATAAACCATGGCCTTAAGTATGAGTAGTTTGCCAAATTATTTTTATATAGTTTACTATAGAAAAGTTTATATAGAAGCTCGCTCACATAAGAATCTCGGCAGTTGATTAGATAGGGTGAAAGTATATGTCGATGCCTATTGAAAACATGGGAGTACCTGTTATAATATTAAAAGAAGGTACTGAGAGATCTTATGGTAAGGAAGCTGTTAGGAATAATTTAATGGCAGCAAGAGCTATTTCGGAAATTTTAAAAACAACATATGGTCCTAAAGGAATGGATAAAATGCTTGTAGACAGCCTAGGAGATGTAACAATTACAAACGACGGTGCAACAATATTAGACAAGATGGATTTGCAGCACCCAGCCGGTAAGATGCTTGTCCAAGTTGCTAAGGGTCAAGATGAGGAAGCAGGAGATGGTACTAAAACTTCAGTTATTTTTGCCGGAGAGCTTTTAAAGGAAGCAGAAAACCTTTTAGAGAAAAACATACATCCAACAATAATTATTAACGGTTATAAGCAGGCATTACAGAAGGCAATTGAAGTGTTGGAAAAGATTTCTGAACCAGTTAGCTTAGATGATCAAGAAAAATTGCTATTAGTTGCTAAAACAAGCTTAAACAGTAAAGCAGTATCAGAGGCAAGAGAACACTTTGCAAAAATTGCAGTAGAAGCCGTTAGAGCTATTGCAGAAAAAAGAGGAGATAAGAATTTTGCAGATATAAACAACATACAAATAGTTAAAAAATATGGGGGTAGCTTATTAGATACTCAATTGATTTATGGTATAGTTATTGATAAGGAAGTTGTTCATCCTGACATGCCAAAGCGTGTAAAGAATGCAAAGATAGCTTTATTAGATGCTTCATTGGAAATTGAAAAGCCAGAGTTGGATATGGAAATTAGCCTATCATCCCCTGAATCAATGAAAAAGTTATTAGACAAACAAGAAAAAATGTTATCAGAAAAAGTTGAGAAAATAGCTGCGACTGGAGCTAACGTTGTTATAACACAAAAAGGTATTGACGATGTTGCTCAACACTTCTTAGCAAAGAAAGGTATACTAGCAGCTAGGAGAGTAAAGAGGAGCGATATAGAGAAGCTTGCTAAAGCAACTGGAGCAAGAATAGTTACTAACCTAGACGATTTGAAGTCCGAAGATTTAGGATTTGCAGAAAATGTTGAAGAAAAGAAGATTGGAGATGACAAAATGATATTTGTAGAAGGCGCTAAGAATCCAAAGAGCGTCACAATATTAATACGCGGTGGATTTGAAAGATTAGTTGAGGAAGCCGATAGGGCAATTCACGATGCATTAAGTGCTGTAGCAGATGCAATAGTTGATAATAAAATAGTAGCAGGGGGAGGCGCAGTTGAAGAAGAAATTGCTAAAGAATTAAGAGAATGGTCTAAAGGTGTACCAGGTAAAACACAAATAGCAGTAGAATCGTTTATAAAATCATTAGAAGCATTGCCGCAAACAATAGCTTTTAATGCTGGTCACGACCCAATAGATATATTAATGAAATTGAGAAGCGCTCATTCAGATGACTCAAAGAAATGGTATGGGATTGATATAGAAACTGGAAACATAGTAGATATGTGGTCAAAAGGAGTTATAGAACCAATGAGAGTTAAGGCTAATGCGTTAAAAGCAGGAACTGATGCAGCAAGCTTAATATTAAGAATAGATGATATGATTGCAGCTAAGAAGAGTGGAGGAGCCGGCGGAAAGGGTCCGAGCGGTAAATCATCAGAAGAAGAATCCAGTAAAGAATCTAGCAGCGATTAAACCTAATTTTCTAATTCATTTTTTATTTCTGTATTATATTTATTCTTTGGGTTAAAAGAATGATCAGTGGCCATCCAATAGATTTACCTCAAAGAATTATTATTGGGGAAAACGTTTTAGACAATATTGGAACTCAAGTTTCTGAGCTATTTAATAAGGGAAAGTCTGTTTTAGTTTTTACGGGCCCGAATGTATATAAAAAATATTATAATAAGGTTAAGGAGAGCTTAGAAGATAAAGGTTTTTCAGTATCGTATATGATAACTGATATGCCTACAGTTGAATATGCTAAATCATTGTCTGACGAGGTATCTAAAGATAATTTTGATATACTGTTAGGTTTGGGAGGAGGAAGAAGTATTGATTTAACAAAATACGTTGCAATGAACCTTGATAAGAACTTTATAAGCGTACCTACTGCAGCAAGCCATGATGGTATAACAAGCCCTTTTGTTACTTTAAGAGGCTTTGATAGGTTTCATTCTAAGCCAGCTAAACCACCCAAATTAATATTAATAGATATAAATATTATAATTGATGCTCCAAAAAGGCATAATGCTGCAGGATTTGGTGATTTAATAGGTAAATATACATCTGTATTAGATTGGCGCTTAGCTCATAAACTAAAAGGGGAGTACTATGGTGAATATGCAGCAAGCTTAGCATTAATGAGTGCTAAACATGTTAGCATATACTCAAATGAAATAGGTCTTGGCAATAAAGAAGGGATAAGAGTACTATCGGAAGCATTGGTTAGCAGTGGGGTCGCTATGTGTATTGCAGGAAGCTCCAGACCGGCTAGTGGATCGGAGCACCTTTTTGCTCATGCGTTGGAGATGGTAAGCAAAAACCCACCATTACATGGAGAGGCTGTTGGTGTGGGCACAATAATGATGTCGTACCTATATGGAAAAGACTGGAGAAGAATTAGGAAACTATTAAAGACTGTTGGAGCCCCTACCAATTATAAAGAATTAGGTGTAACGGAAGAAGAAATATTAAAGGCATTGACAAAAGCTGTAAGTATTAGGCCAGAAAGGTACACAATTTTAGGTGAAAGCGGGTTAAATGAAAAAGCTGCAGAAGAACTTGCTAAAAATACCTTTGTTATAGGGTAGCAAGTTTAAAACAGATCTTAATAATTAAACTCTGATTGTATTTTTACAACTGAAAGCCTCGCCCTTTAGGGCAGGGATGAGAGAATAGGTTTATAAAAGACATAACCGTTAACATAAAAGATCTTATGCTTAAGCTAATCACTACACCTTATCTTAGATTAAGGTAATACATAAGCTTAAATAGAGCCGGCTAAAAAAATGAAATAAGCAAATAATGCTCCTAGTTAAAAACAGAATAATAAATTTCTTTATTATTGCTCTTACCTTTTATATTTTTTATTAAAATTTATAAACAAACGTTTATTAATAGAAATATTTTATAAATATAGTTTAGTTTGAACAATGCCCATATATCATTTTTATCTAACATAAAAATTAAAACGTTTGAAAATCCTGAGATGTTTGGTGAAAATAAATTGATGCCATTTGATAAAGAAAAATCATTAAAGGCTCTTCATGGGACAACTACGGTTGGATTTATAACTAAAGATGCAGTAATCTTGGCTGCAGATAAAAGAGCAACTGCAGGTACTTTAATAGCTAGCAGAACTGTTAAAAAAATAGTTAAGATAACAGATTATGCTGCAATGACTATAGCAGGTCTGGTTGCAGACGCGCAAATGCTTGCAGATTCAATAAGAGAAGAAGCAAGATTGTATGAGACGACTAATAAAAGGAAATTAACAGTTAAGGGCATGGCAACCTTATTAGCTAATGTATTGTTTTCAACAAAATATTATCCGTATTTAGTTCAATTAATAATTGGGGGTTATGATACAGAGCCTAGATTATATAGCTTAGATTACTTTGGAAGCATTACGGAAGAAAAGATGACATCTACAGGCTCAGGCTCTCCTGTTGCATTAGGAGTGCTAGAGAGAGATTATAAACAAGATATGAGCATAGAGGAGGCTATGAATTTGGCGGCAAGAGCAGTTAAAGTAGCTATTATGAGAGACTCTGCAACCGGTGATGGTGTGGATGTATTTGCAATAACCTCTAAGGGAATAAGAGAAAGTTTTATACCTCTCCAGCAACTCCTTTCTTAAAAGGATAAGAGAGATTTTAATAAAAAAATTTTATTTATCCCGGTGATTTAATTTGGAAGAAGCTAGCCAAGAAAGATTAATATCAGGACAAAAGCTTAGATCTATGATAGTCAGTGAAATTTTGAAGAATGTAAGAGATGCAGAAATATCAAGTATAGACTTTGAAGGTCCTGAAATCGCAATTTATGTTAAAAATCCTCAATGGATTTTAGAGGGAGAAGAAAAGATAAGAGAACTAGCAAAGCAATTAAGGAAAAGGATGGTTATAAGGACTGATCCTAAAGCCAGAAAAACAAGAGAAGCTACAATTCAATATATTATGGAGAATACGCCTGAAGAGGCAGGTATCACACCAAGTGATATACAATTCGATGAAGTATTAGGAGAAGTTAGAGTGTTTGCTGATAAACCGGGTAAGCTTCTTGGGAAAGGTAAACCTTTTAGAAACCAGGTATTGGCAAATACTGGTTGGAGATTGGAAGTTCAAAGAAAATCCCCATTGGTTAGTAAAACCCTTGCTTCAGTTTTAGAATTATATATAAGGGCTTCATCTGAAAGAAGGAAGGCTTTAAGAGAAATAGGGGAAAGAATTTATAGGGAAATGATAGTAGGTCCAAAAAATATAAGAGTTATAGGTCTAGGCAGTTTTGGGGAAGTAGGTAGATCATCTATATTACTTGATACCGGTGAAAGCAAAATACTTTTGGATGCAGGCTTTGCTCAGAGTGGATATTCAACAGATGCTTACCCTTACTTTGATGCACCTGAATTTAGATTAGAAGATTTGGATGCAATAGTTATATCTCATGCCCATATGGATCATATGGGTTTACTTCCGATTTTATACAAATACGGATATCGTGGGCCTTCGTATATGACCCCTCCTACAAGGGACATAACTGTTTTAATGCTAAAAGATTTTATAGATCTGTTCGTGAAAGAAGGGAAAGAGCCTCCATTTACTATGAAAGACATAAATACTATGTTAACAAGAACTATTACAGTTAATTATAATGTTGTAACGGATCTATCGCCTGATGCTAAGCTGACATTTTCTGATGCAGGCCATATTTTGGGCTCTGCATTGACCCATATTCATATTGGACAAGGTCTTTTTAACATACTTTACACAGGTGATATAAAATATTATAAGGCTAAAGAAGAATTAAATACAACAAGACTACAACCACCAGCGAATACAGAATTCCATAGGGTAGAAGCTTTAATTATGGAAACGACTTATGGGGCTACTGAAACTGCTACTAGAGAAGAGGCTGAAACACAGTTATTTGAATTAATTAAAAAAGTTTATGATAGAAAAGGAAAAATTTTAATTCCAGTGATGGCTGTAGGTAGAGCGCAAGACATGATGGTTTTAATTAATAAAGCATCTCAGGACAAAAAAATACCAGAGATGCCGATATATATTGATGGTTTAATATATGAAGTTACAGCCATTTATACTTCTTACCCAGAATTACTAGCTAAACCTATAAGAGATGAAATACTGCATAACGATAATAATCCATTTATAGGGCCTAATATGGTATTTGTTAACGATTCTAGTAAAAGAGATGAAGCTATATTTAGCCAAGGGCCTGCCATAATAATTTCAACAAGTGGCATGATGACAGGTGGACCTATTTTGGAGTACTTTAAAAACTTAGCTGATAATCAGAACAATGCTCTAGTATTTGTTAGCTATCAGGCCTCGGGGACTCTTGGAAGGAAAATTGTAGAAGGTGAAAAGGAAATACAAATGATGGATGGGAATCAATTGAAGACTATTAAGGTAAATTTAGAAGTGCAAAGAATAGAAGGATTTTCTGGACATGCTAACAGAAGTGAGCTTCAAGGATTTCTAAGAGGTCTAACCCCTAAGCCAAGGGTTATAATTTTAAATCATGGAGAGCCAAGTCAAACAATATCGTTCGGAATTTTAATTAAACAAAAATGGGACAAGCTGGGATTTGAGTCAATGCCAGAAGTAGTATATCCGGAAAACTTAGAAGCTGTTAGAGTATTCCCTAGAAACATAAAACTTCATTCTATGCTAAACTATTTGCAAACAGGGGGCTGAATATTAAGATATTATTCAACATTTAATTTTCAGCATATTATGCAAACATTAATAAAAGGAATTTTCGCAAAAGCTATTTAATAATTTTGTAAATATAAATCTTTTTATGATAAAGAAATTATTACAAATGAAAGCCTC
>NZ_JAWDMQ010000024.1:0-21634 GCF_046536515.1 Caldisphaera sp.
AGTAATAAGTGTAAATAGTACAAAATCAATGACACCATATAATAGTTTTACAGTTACGATAAAACCAAGTGTTGGTGGAGCTTTAACTGTATCAAGAATTATACCACCTGATCTCGTTTCAAACTCTACGATAGATTTAGGATGATATCAATTTAATTCACAATATAATCTTATTTTTTAATTTAAATAAAAATTTTTATTTTTATAATTATTTATTAATAAGTTAGTTCACAGGATGAATATGTTCCCACCTCAGTATATACTGAAACTTTATAAAAATTTCCAGGTGTTAATGCAAATGTTTGTATATATACAGGAAATGCTTTTCCTGGAGGGATTTTTACCGATAAACTAGTATTGCTAGCAATCTCTAATCCGTTTTCGTCGTAAAGATATGCTGATGTAATGACAGCATTTGATTTGCCAATATTTTGTACATATGCTACTATTGTTATAAGTCCGTTTTGGTTTTGATAGGAGAAACACTGGACTACACTTATACTTTCGTTAGTTAGTTGAAACTGAGTCGTACCTATAATATACATTATTTTAGGTACGTTTATAACTATTATTACAACTAAAATAAGTATTACAACTAGCATAAGTATAGCTGTTTTTCCATTTTCTTCAGGTATTTTTATTTTGGGGATTCTAGGTAATTTCATACTATTCACATGCATATTTTTAGGTAAGCTGGGTATTACAGGGGTTAAGGTATACTCATAAATGAAACGGTTGATAAAAGAGCAAACTTATTAGTATTTCTGTTATTTTATAATTATATAGCTTTAGGGGAAACCAAATGTTAATTCAGAGTCTAGCTAAAAAAATTATATTGAGGTGATAATTTTGTCCCAAAATTATTTGTATATAGCCGGTGATAAAAGAACAGCAAGAAAATTAAAGGTTGAGTCATATTTGGTAATGATTTTGTTTCTTTTATTAAATGCCATAGGAATATTACTGTTGATAAACCCATATAACATAATATATTTTATAACTGGATTGGTACTAATAGTATTATCATCAATAAACATACCAATACCAGCTATAATTGGTTATAGACTTAAAGGAGGTTGTTCCATCCCTTTCAGGAAAAAGATCTGGTCAAACTCAACAAAAAGATGCTGTCAGGCTATATATTATATAAATTATCAAATAAATATAAAATTATTAGGAGGTGTGAGCCTTTGAGCCAGCCTCCTCAAAATGCTCCTCAAAATAATCCAGAACAAAAAAATGAAGAATCTTCTGTTAAAGAAATAGCAGAGGCATTAAGGGATGCTACATCTCAATTAAGGGCTATTATAAATGATTTAACTAATCCCTTATTAAGAGTAAGCTTACAGTCGCAGGCACAACAAAGCAATATTCAACAACAAGCCAATAATCAGCCTAAATCACAACAGCCAATAATTAGCGAGAGTTTGCATCAGGAAGAAATGGCAAAACAAGTTTCACATGAGAATTTGATATCAAAAGAAATAGCTCAAAAACCTCAAGTTATGAAACAAAGTGAAGAAGTTATTAAAAAAGAAGAGAAAAAAGAAAAAATTGAAACTACAAACGTTTTTAAACTTCTATCCTTGGTGTCAGACCTTTATATGCTCCCTAAAGAGTTTTTTGAGCAGGCTATAGATGCAATGAAATCTTTAGGGTATTTAACACAACAAGAAGCAGATGCTGCTAAAAAACTTTTAAATGTAATGATAATGGCTGGAGATAAGGGTTTAACTCCAAACGAATCTTTAGCGTTAGTTGCATTAATGCTCAATGAATTAAGCGGAGAAAATAATGAGCTAGTTAAGGATTCTCTTAGCAAAATAGTAATTAATAAATTAAAGAGACAAGAAGAGGTTAGATAATGAGTGACGTACCAATTAGTCATACAATATTTTTGTTGGTTACAATAATATTGGTTAGTGCAGTAAGTTCAGTAGTTATTGTGAAAACATACGATATAATGTCTTCATATTCGCAAAAAGCTGATGCCATAAGTCAACAGATATCAACGTCTCTAAGCATAGTATATGGATATTATAATCAATCTATTAACGGATATGTTATCTATATAAGAGATAATGGAATGGAAACATTAACCCAGGCATCACTTTCAAGAACGCAAATATATTTGGGATCAGTAAATTCTACTATGAATTTTTATACATACAATCCGAGCGGTGGTTTGGGATATTGGAACGTTTATAAAATAATAGGAGGGGCTTATAATGAAATAACGCCTGGATCAACGGTAATAGTTTATGTTTACACTGGTGCAAATTATGGCAAAACTATTCAGGTTTCAATATCTTTACCAAATGGCCAAACTTTTAGCAACGTTGTTCAATCAACGCCCTAGGTGATTTTATTGGGAATAGAAATTGCTGTAGGTATGGTAATAGCTGCTGTAGCATTAGTTATAGTTTTAGGATCATTGGCTACCCTTATTTTAACAGGATATAAGATTTCAACATTGAATCTTAACAACAATGTTCAAGATGAAATAAAAATAACCGGAGCCATTCTTGAAAGCAATAACCAAACACTATTAGTTAATATAACCAACATAGGTAGCAACCTAATTTATGACATAAATGAATTTGATGTTATCGTTGAATATAATTCAACAAATAAAACTCAAGTAGTTACACTACTTCAATATAATGTTTCTTGGTTTCCAATTGAAGTCTTTGTTAATTCATATAGTTCCTCATATATACAATATAATGGCATTTTGCCAGGAGAAACTTTAGAAATAAAAATAAACTTACCTAGCCAGGTTAACAAAAACTATCCATTAGTGATAGTGGTATCACCCCTAAAAGGTATTGAAGCCACTTATACTTACTAGGTGAAAAAAGTGTGCAAATACTCAGCACAGGTAATGAAGAAATCGATCAAAGATTAGCTGGTGGAATTCCTCATCCAAGCTTTATAGTTATTGAAGGTTCTCATGGTAGCGGTAAAACTGGTATAGCTTTATTATTTACTCAGGCATACTTAAGGGCTGGTTTGAGGGTAACTTACTTTACTAGTGAAGGCGACAGCTATAGTTTTATAAATAAAGCAGCTCAATCTGGTTTTGATCTTTTAGACTATTTCTCTAAAGGTAACTTATACATATATAATATGAGTGTAGGCTTATCAATAAATGAGAATTTTGCTAACATAATGCTTAAGCAACTGACAAATGTATTAATAAAAGATATTATTAAAACAGAGGCTATAATAATTGATAGCCTTTCATACCTGGCTGAGGCAACCGCAGATTATGTTAGGCTAGCTATAGAAACTTTTAGAAGAATATCTGATGAAGGCAAAAGTGTTGTCATTACTTTTCATCCAAATTCATTTCAACAGGAAGTAGATTTAATGATGAAAAATTCTGCCGATGGATACATAAGATTAACGGAAGCCAGTATTGCAGGAAGAAGGCTTAAAGTTATGAATATAATTAAATTAAAAGGTCTTCAATCAGGAGCTCAGAGCAATATAACATTTGACATAGATCCAGCCTTTGGAATAAAAGTAATACCAATTGTAGTTTCTTAAAGAGGTAATATCAATGGCAATTAGATTCAACATATTCAAAAGGAAAAAAAGCGAAGTAGAAGCAAAAGAACCTGATTTTGGTGAAAAGCCAGATTACTTAGATAATTATATAAAAAGTCTTCAAAACCCTCCCCAATATATCAATAAACCTGATTCTAGTATGAGAAAATTAAGAGAATACAATTTTATATACCCTGTTGGAGGAGGAGTGTTTATACATGTTTCATCTGTAAAAGGAAGCGATATGGGTAAATACATTGTCATAGAACCTCCTATGCCTAATAGTGAAATTTTAAGACTAATAGATATTGCTCTAGCAAACAAGATCCATGGGGAAGCGCCTGAAAACGCCAATGAAAGGAAAAAAATATTGCTTAAGCTAATAGATGAGATATTAGAACCGACTAATAAAGAAATAGATTATAAGGCCATGATGAACTCTTTTTACATAGAAAAAATACCTGTAAAAAAGGAAACAATAAGTTATTTAAAATACCATATAATAAGAGATAAAATAGGAGTTGGAATTTTAGAACCATTTTTAAGAGATCCATATCTAGAGGATATATCATGCAGTGGTGTTGGACCCATATATGTAGTCCATAAAATTTTTAATAGATTGGCTAGCAATTTAGGTTTTAAGACGCAAGACGAATTAGATTCATTCATTTTAAGGCTGGGAGAAAAAATAGGGAAACCCATAACTAGGGCAAGGCCTATAATTGATGCTAGCCTACCAGATGGTAGCAGGTTAAATATTGTCTTTGGCTCAGATGTTAGTTTAAATGGAACTAACTTTACCATAAGGAAGTTTTCTCAAATACCTATAAGCGTGACCCAATTAATTGATTGGAACACTATAGATGAAAGGGTAGGTGCATATACATGGATGCTTTTAAGAGAAGGAATGAGCGGTTTTATATGCGGAGAAACTGCATCAGGTAAAACAACAGCATTAAATGCTATAGCAGCATTTATAAAACCCACTAATAAAATTGTAACAATTGAAGACACGGCTGAAATACAATTACCTCATTCTAATTGGACAAGAGAACTTGCCAGAGACACAGGAAGACCTGAAACAAGTGTTACCTTGTTTGATTTGCTGAAAGCTGCATTAAGGCAGAGGCCTGATTATATAATAGTTGGAGAAATTAGGGGTGCCGAAGGAGCAATAGCTTTTCAAGCTATGCAATGTGTAAAAGAAGCAAAAATTGTATTAGAAAATGAAACAAGAGATATTAAAGAACTATTTGATTTTTATAAGAATAAATATGGTAGTAAAATAATTGATAATAAGGAATTAGTTAATGTAGAAAATGAAGGTATTATAATTCCTTCATACAATAATGGAAAAATAGTGAAATCAAAACTTATGGCAATAACCAAAATGCCTAAAGACAAATTGGTTAGAATTGAGACAGAGGATGGAAATGTTTTTGATGTTACAAAAAATCATAAGTTTATAACAAATTTTGGCGAATTAGATGCAAGTGAAATTGTAAAATTAATCAAAGAGAATAAGGAAGTATATGTAAAGAGAATTAAAAATTTTAATACTAAAAAAAGGATAAGATTTAAAGAGGCTAATTTAAACTTAACAAATCCATTATTTTGGTATTTAGTTGGAATAATATTAGGCGGTAATATTATTTATAGAAGAGGAAAGTTTATACTTAAAACAGCAAATAGATTAGAGGAATTTATGGAAATACAAAGTTTACCAATTAGCCCAATAAGAAGAAATAATAAAAAATTTTATTATTATAAAATAGAATTGTATTTTATTGATTGGCTATTAAAAAATGGATTTATAGAATTTAATGGAAAAATAATAAAAAATAAAGTTCCTGACATTAAATTTGATACAGCAGAATTTATTATATCAGGCTTCATAGCTTCCACAATAGTTCATACCAATAAAAATCTTATAAAAATGAGGTTAAAAGAAAATAGAGAAATTCAATACACAATTAATATATTAAGAGAATTATTCCTTAAAGAGCCTGACCTTAATCAAAAGAAAAAAATTGCTAACAAACTGCTTAAAATTTTTAAAAAAAGGATTATATATGGATCCCTAATAGATTATAATAATATTAACTCCTATGAAGATATTAAAATAAAATTCATTAAAATAAATGAAAATAAGCTTTACCGTTACATTAACAAGCTATACTTTTCTGGATATATGTTTTCAATAGATTTGGTCAAATCAAAATATAGAATTATTTATTTAGATAATAGAGAGTATGTAAAAATAATTAAAGCTGATTATAGCGTTGAAGATAACACATATGATTTAGTTTTAGAAGGAGGAAGATATTATATAGGTTTTAACAATGGATATCCGATACCATTAGAAGATACTGGACATCCGGTTATGGCTACATTTCATGCAGGTGATCTAACAAGATTAATTCAAAGACTTACGGGAAATCCTATAAATATACCTAAGCCATATATGGATAATTTAAATTTTGCATGGTTCCAGGCATCAACGTATTCTAAAACGGGTTTATTGGTAAGAAGACAAACATCTCTATATGAGTTGGTAGGATATGATCCAAACACAGACCAGGTAAGTGCTATACCAATATTTAATTGGGATCCTAGTACAGATAAATTTCTTTTTTCAGGCAAAGGCTCTTCATATCTGCTTGAAGAAAAGATTGCGAGAATGAGAGGGTTAAGCAGAAAGAACTACGGTCTTATCTATGATGAGCTTGATTTAAGGGCAAAATATCTAAGAGAGCTAGTTAACAGAAAAGTGTTTGATTACTATAAGGTTTTCAAAGCTATTACAATAGCAGAATCGATAGGAATAGAAAATGCGCTTAAAGAATTGATTTCTGGGAGGTTAAGCTTAAATGATTAATCTAAGAAGGTTTATAAGAATAAAATTTAATTTAAAAAATATTATAGCATTAGTTTTAATTGTTCTTGGTTTAATCATTCTAATAATAGAAAAACCCTATTTTTACATTGGATTTGCAATTATGATATCAGGAATATTATTTTATTTAATAACTTTTTTAACAAATAGATCCTATATAAAAATAGAATTTGACTTATTATATTCTATTATGCACTTATATTCAATCTCAACAGGTGCACAACCTCCTGGCGTTGTTTTAAAGATCGCAGGTGAAGGTCCTCATGGAAGGTATTCTAAAGTATTAAAGAAAGCTGGAGAGCTTTCCAAAAAATGGGGGTATACTGTACCTGAAGCTGTAAGTTTGGTTGCTTTAAAGGAAAAAAACAAGGCATTTAAAGAATTTTTAGAAAGGTTTGCAGTCGTAGCATCTGTCGGGGAAGAGCTTGCTACTTTCTTAAAGGTTGAATTTGATACGTTAAAGTTTAACTTTGAAAACACTTATAATAGGTCTTTAGATTCATTGAATGTTTTGTATGGTGTATACACATCAACTATGGTTTCAGTTATTTTTGCCATATCAACTTTGTTAATGCTCTCTTTCTTCTTTGGTGGAGGAAGTCTTAAAATGATTCTTTTGGGTTACATATCAGCTATGTTTATTATTGCTGTATTAGGTGTATTGGTTATTTTAAAGGCCCCTAAAGATTACTTTGAGGCAAAGGCTTCAAGAAACCCTGTTGCACAATTTGCCGATTTTCTAGCAATTATAGGTGTTGCTATAGGAATCATTCTATCATATTATATTATCAACGATGCAATAAACTATGTTACTCTAGGATTTTCTATGTTTATAATAGGTCTATTGTTAATACCTGCTGGATATATAATAAATAATATGGAAAACATTATCAATGACTACGATACTTTTTTCCCAGTAATGATAAGAAGTTTAGGTACTTATCTTTCTCAAGTTCCTAACTTAAAACTTGCAATAAAGGATTTAGCTAAGGTAGAACTTGGAAAGTTAAAAAATTTATTAAAAAAATTAAATTCTGCGTTATTTATAGGTGTTGAAAACGATATTGCAATGCAGAAATTTGGTCTAGATACAAACAGCGAAAATATATATAGATCACTTAATATATTTTCTGATACTGATAAATATGGCGGAGATTTGCTAAATGTTGGAGTAGTGATATCTGATTTTAATAACATGATACTTTCTTTAAGACAAAAGAAATTACAGGTTTTTGGTAACTTCTTTTCTGCTCTAGTAATAATGCATGCAAGTATAATAGCTATATTAGAGTTTATGGCATTAATAACATATTATTTTAATAGCCTTTTAGTTCCTTTGAGCTCCGGCCTTTCTTCGACTTTTCCAGGCTTTATATCTCCACAACCAGGCATGGTAGTTTTTCTTAATCTAGGTACGATTGCATTTTCCGTAATACTCGCTGTTATAAATTCATATATATTAGCTATAACAAAAGTAGGGAGCGTTAGATCTTTTTACTTGTTTTTATCAATAATGTTTATATTAACTGGTTTAACTTTAGTTGGTGTTGATGCTATAACAATGTATATGTTTCATCTATTTCCAGTTACATCAGCTCCTCAAATCTAATTATCTTTGATATTTACCCATTAATAATCCATATCCAATTACTTTACCTTTAATATAATTAATAAGCTTATCAGCGTTTACCTCTCCTTTTATGTTTAATTCATCGACATTTAATGCATGCAATGCAAAATAATACCTGTGAGTTCCATGACCTCTTGGAGGACATGGACCATCATATCCAATTTCCCCAAAATCATTTTTACCTTGCTTTCCAATTCCTTCTATAACGCTATTCTTTTGAATAGCTTCATATAATGAATTTAGAGATGAAGGAATGTCATATAAAACCCAATGAATGAAAGTTTTCATAGGTGCATCTGGATCGTAAACTATTAGTGCATAGCTCTTCGCATCACTTACCCCATTCCATTTAAGCCTTGGACTTATATTATCCCCATCACATGTAAATCTTTTAGGTATAGTCTCTCCATTTTTAAAATCATCAGAACTCAAGTTAAACTCCTGACCATCTCTTAACAAGTACTCTTTGGGCAATTCTACCCCCCCTTATTATAGTATAATTCTAAAAATATAAATTGGTCGGTTGAGACAGGTATCATCACTCATCAGACCCGTGGCAACCTCATTCCAATAGAGTAGTTAATAAAAAAATTAATATGCTTATTTTAGAAATAAAACTTAAATTCTTTATTAGACATAAAAATATTTGATTTTGAGGGGAAAATTTTGTGCGGAATTATAGGAATAACTAATAAAAAGTGTAATGTCGTTGACAAACTTATTGTAGGTCTTCAAAGACTCGAATACAGAGGGTATGATAGTGTAGGTATCGCAGTTATTAATGGAAATTCAATAAACTTTAAAAAAGGAGCAGGAGACTTAGAAACTGTTATGAAAAGACTTAGTTTTACTGATTTATCTGGTAGCACTGGTATAGCTCATACTAGATGGGCAACTCATGGCGGTGTTAACGATATTAATGCCCACCCCCATATGGATTGTACAGGAAATATAGCTGTAGTTCATAATGGTGTTATAAGAAACTTTGCCTCTTTAAAATTTGAATTAGAAAATAAAAGACATAAAATAAAAAGCGAAACAGATACAGAATTATTTGCCCACTTATTAGAGGAAGAAGAAAGAAATAGTGAAACTTTTATCGAGGCGCTAGCAAAGGCTTTGGCAAAAATTGATGGAACTTATTCTTTCGGCATATTATATAGAAAAGAACCAGATAAAATCTATTTTGCAAAAATGAGATCACCATTAATTATAGGAGTCAGTGAAAATATAAAAGCGATAGCAAGTGATTTACCTGCTTTACTAGATATGACCAAAACAGTTATATTATTGGAAGATGGAGAGTTTGGATATATTAGTCCTACGAGTTTTGAAATATATAAATTACTTCCTGGGGGAGGATATAAAAGGCTGAGCCTTGAACAAATTACACTTAAAGTTAAAACTGTTGAACTGACACCTGAAGCAGCAAGTAAAGGCGGATATCAACACTTTATGATAAAGGAAATATATGAACAACCAAATGCTATAAGAGAAACGTTTGAAGGAAATATTGAGGATCCTGCTTTAATAAAAGCTGCAGAAATTGTTTCTTCATCTAATAGAATTTTCTTAACGGCTGCTGGGACTAGCTATCATGCTTCCTTAGTATTCTCAAAAATTTTAGCTAAAAGAGCAAAACTATTTTCATATCCTATAATTTCTTCCGAAATGAGCTATGTATCTTCAACATTTCAAAAAGATGACTTATTAATAGCTGTTTCTCAAAGCGGTGAAACCTTTGATACATTACAAGCAATAAGGGATGCAAAAAAGAATGGAGTAAAGGTTATAGCAGTTACAAACGTATTGGGAAGCGCTATAGTTAGAGAATCCGATTTTTCTTTATATACAAGGGCAGGGCCTGAAATTGGAGTTGCAGCAACGAAAACGTTTCTATCACAAATAATGCTTTTGGAGATGTTGTCAGCATTTATTTCTTATGAAAGAAAAGAATTTGATAAAAACGAAAAAAACAAAATATTAGACTATTTAAGGTATGCTCCAAATCTTATTCAATCATCATTAGAAGCAAGCGATACATTAATACCAGCTCTGTTAAATTTACATAAAAAGAACTCTTCATATATCTTAGGCAGAGGCCTTGGCTCAGCTATAGCTATGGAAGGAGCATTAAAAATCAAAGAAATAACTTATTTACATGCAGAATCTTATCCAGCAGGAGAAAGCAAACATGGACCTATAGCTCTAGTTGAAAAAGATTTTCCAGTTTATATAGTATCAACTAGTGATGCTCCTGAAATTGCTGGAAATGCAATAGAAATGGCAGCAAGAAATGCAAAAGTAATAGTAGTTAGACCTGCAGATTTAAAATTGGAGTTAAAAGAAGATAGGAAAAGCATATATTTTGCCGATATGCCGCCTTCAAACTCAATTTTAGAACTTGAGCCGTTTATTTTAACTCCTCTATTTCAAATACTTGCCTACAGACTAGCAGTAGAGAGGGGGTATAATCCAGATAAGCCAAGAAACTTGGCTAAAACTGTAACTGTTGAATGAGGTGATATGAATGCTTGGAGTAGTATTAGCTGGAGGATATGGTAAGAGGCTATTACCATTAACAAAGGAAAAACCTAAATCTTTTTTGGAGATAGGAGGAAGGCAGCTATTTGATTATAGTGTAGAAATATTAAGAAACGCAGGTATACGAAATGTAGTTGTAGTTGTTCCTCCTGGATATGAAAACATGGCTATACCAAGAGACGAAAATGTTTACATAGTTACACAGAAAGGGGAAGATATAAGAGGAGGCATTTTTACAGCAGTTCAAGAAGCAAAGAAAAGAAGTGAAGATCAAGTTTTGATAGCATATTCAGGTTTTTTGGCGAACCCAAACATAGGAAAATCAATATTAGATTATTATTCTACATCAGGATATCCAATTGTTATAGGTGTAGCACCTGTATCAACGGGTTTAGAAACATATGGATTTGTTAGCATAGATTATAGGGGACAAATAACAAGCTACATGCAATCAAACGATCAAAATAAAGGATGGTTAAAAAATAGGGGGTATGTTTTTGCAGGTATTATGGTTTCAGATACTAAACAATTAGAAATAATAGCAAAAGACCAATTTGAAACTTCAATGATGATAATGTCAAAAGAAGGAGTAGTAGGGGGTATAATATGGAATAATAAATGGATTGAAGTAGGATATCCGTGGGATTTCTTAGATGCACTAAAAATAATATTAAGCGAGACTGGAACTAAAATAAGCAAAAATGCTAATGTTAGTAGATCTGCTATTATATCAAATGGAGTTATAATAGATGACTATGCAACTATTGAAGACGGAGCAGTAATTATAGGTCCTGCATATATAGGCAGAAGGAGTCAAGTTTTGGCTGGCAGCATAATAAAACCATATACAAGTATTGAAGAAAATGTAATAATAGGTGAAAATAGTATTATTTCATCTTCTTTGCTAATGAAAGATTCCATAGTTTCATCCTTATCAGAAATTAGATCCTCAGTCTTGGGAGAAAAAGTTAAGGTAGAGCAATGTGCTCATCTAATAGAAGGAATACCAGACATGTTACCAGAAAGGCTAAAAGTGATTACAGAGTTTTTAGGAGAAGTTAAACTAGGAGCAATAATTGCACCCAATGAAATTATTAAAGCCTTCAGCATATTGGGAAGCGGTAAGATTATAGAGTAAACTGCATTCTAATAAATTAGTTATAATAAAAATTAATTTTTAAATTTTATTTAAATAATTTTTAAATATTTCTTCTATTTTCTTATTAACTTCTTCATCTTCACTAACAATTTCTGGCCAAGATTTTCCTTCTCTTTCTTCTGGTAACTTTCTTGTTGCATCTATACCCATTTTACTTCCAAAAGATGGAAATAAATTTGAAGGATCTAAAGCATCACTATGAGATCCTTTAATTATTAGCACGTCTTTCTCAGGATTGACATTACTTGATAAAGCCCAAATTACTTTACCAATATCGTTGGGGTCTATATAATGATCTACTACTATTATTATTTTTGTTAGTGATGATTGCCCAATACCCCACAATGCATTCATAACTTTTTTTGCTTGTCCAGGAAACCTTTTCTTGATAGAAACTATAAGAAGACCTTGAAAGACCCCTTCAACAGGATAATTTATATCAACAATTTCTGGAATTATCATCTGCATTATAGGCTTGAAAATCTTTTCTATAGCTTTACCCATAACTGCATCTTCTAAAGGTGGAATTCCTACAACTGTACCGTAATATATTGGATCATCTCTCACATATACCCTATCTACAACAAATAATGGATATTTTTCAGTAGGTTTATCATAATACCCCCAATGATCTCCAAAAGGACCTTCATCAAGCAACTGATTAACTAATACTTTCCCTTCTAGAACTATTTCTGAATTAGCAGGTACTAAAATACCATTGTTGAGTTCGTAAAGCTCAATTCCTTTATTTCTAATTATACCTGCAAACAAAGCCTTATCAATAGGATATGGAACTGGTGAAACCGAGGCAAGCATTGTTCCAGGATCACTACCAATAGAAACAGCTATAGGTATTTCATCCTTCTTATTTTCCATAGCATTTAAATGTACATGAGCACCTCTTTTATGTATTTGCCAATGAACTACACCCTTGTTACCATTTAAAATCATAATTCTATATACTCCCATATTAATTGTTTTTTCGTTTTCTTGTGTAATAACCATACCAAATGTAACGTATCTTCCTCCATCTTTGGGCCATGTTTTGAAAAAGGGTATTTTATCTAATGGATTATCTTTATTTTCAATAACATTTTCTGTAAAAGGGGCTTTATTGACTTTCTTTGGTAAATATGAAGACATTTTTGTTAAGTCTCCTAATGTCTTTATTTTATCAAACATTTTATATGGAATTGGTGAAGTTATTGGTTCAATCATTCTTATTCCAATTTCTTCTAAGTTATTTACAGATAAAGATGATGATATTGTATCTAAATTAGGAAAGAGGTTTCCAGCAATTTTCCAATTTTCAAATCCCTTAACTTTTTCAAAAACAACAGAGGGTCCTTTTGAATACATTATTCTCCTTAAATAAGCAGGTATTTCCAAGATTGGTGAAAGCTCCTCTTTAACTCTAATTAAACTATTTCTATTTTCTAGCCATTCTATATAATTTCTTAAGTCTTTTAATGGATCCATAAATACACCAAATAAATATAAAGTTAAAATCGGTTAAAAAACTTTAAAAAATAAAAAATTATTTAGCAACTACTTCAACTTTTTGTCCTGAGGATTTAGGTCCTAAAACGGCTATGTCTATACCAACTATTAATGAAAAGATGAATGTAACTAAAAATAGTGTTGTAGGTCCTAGTGAAACTAATATAGAGCCCAACAAAGTTATTAATATAAAGGTACCTAACCTGCTTATACTATATTGAAGTCCATCAGCTGCTGCCCTAACTCTCGTTGGAAGGATTTCAGCCATGTACAAATGATATGTATTTGAAAATAGATTTAAAAATGTTGCTAACAAAAATCCTGATACTTCAAGCAGTGCAACACTTTTAGAATATCCAAATAATACTCCAAAGATTCCCGCCAATATTATATATGTTACTATCTGCCATTTTCTATCGAATAACTTTTCTATAACAAATATAGATATTACAGACCCTATAAAGTAACCGGTGTAAATAATAAATGTCATTGTTGTTGATTTTGCAAATGTAAAGCCTTTTTCATAAAGAACCGTTGGAGCCAAAGATGTAAATCCATAATAAACGGATGCTTGGAAAAACTGGAAAATTATTAGCATTATCATTCTCTTTAAATATGGTCCTTTAAATGCATCACCTAAAGGAACTTTCTTAGTTTTGATAACCTCAACCTCAACAGGTTCCGGCAGCCTCTTCCCTTCTTTTACAGCTTGTTCTTCAAATCTAGATACAATCTTATCAGCTTCATCATATTTTCCATGCACTTCCAACCATCTTGGCGATTCAGGAATCATAAATCTAAGAGGAATTATTGAAAGTATTCCTAATCCACCTATCCAAAATATCCATTGCCAGTGCAACGGTATAGTAAATATTGCAATGCCTGCTACAACTAAAGGAGCCAGCCATGCTATCGTATATGCTATTGCTAATCTATTGCCTCTTATTGAAGGCTGGAAAAACTCAGTTGACATAATATCTACAACTAATATTGCTTCAGGCCCAGCACCAAACCCCGCTAAGAATCTTAAAGCTCCGAATAAGTAAACGTTTGGAGAAAATGGCGTAAGCAGATATGCTAGACTCATAATAGCCATATTTATTAATATTACTGTTCTTCTTCCAAGATAATCTCCTATATAACCTAATAATATTACTCCTATGAATGCTCCTAAGAAGAATATAGCTACTGTATAGAATATTGATGTAGAAATGCCTACATGATAATAAAGGTGTATTGCAGCAACTGCAAATCCTCCTGCTATTAAATCATATAAATCAAAAAATTCTCCTAAGCTCAATAATATTAGCAACTTTGTATGTAAGCTAGTCCATGGAATTCTATCTAATCTAGCTGCAATAGAATGCTTATTCGAGCTCATACCCAAATTCATCACCTAATGTATTCATATTTGAATTTTAATCTTAATAACAATTATATAAAACCCTTTTTATGTAAAACAAATAGGTAATAGAGAAAATTAAAACTTGGGAAATACATTGGTTCAGCTAATAGATGATACACTTAGAGAAGGACTTCAATCACCAGGAATTTCGTTCAAGATAGAAGAAAAATTAAAAATAGCAGAATTATTAGGAAAAGCAGGCATAGAAAGTGCTGTAGTAAGTTATCCTTCAGCTCATTGGTCTGAAAAGAAGATTACTCAAGAAATAATTAATAAAAAATATTTAAAAAATGTATACGGATTGGGAAGAGCTATAAAAAAGGATATTGATGAAATTTTTAATACAGGGGCACATATTGCACTGCATTTGCCTTTTAAATATGATAACTTAGATAATGTTATTGAAGATATTAAATATTCTTTAAAAAAAGATGAACTAACAACAGTTGCATTAGTTGATGTTGTTACAAACAAATCATTAATTTTAGACATTTTAAAGAAACTTGATGAAATTGGATTAAAAAAAGTCCAGTTACCTGATACTACAGGTAACGCTAATCCTAAATTCATGAGGGATTTAATAAAAGAAGCAATGAAGTCTATAAAAAATAATATCGATATAGAAGTACATTGCCATAACGATTACGGGCTATCAGTTTCAAATTGCCTAGCTGCTATAGAAGAAGGAGCTTCTTCTGTTTCTGTTACTGTTTATGGGATTGGAGAAAGGAACGGTATAGCAGATCTATATGTAATGTATAATGCATTAAAAAAAGAAGGTTATAAACTGGATTTAGTTGAAGAAAGATTATTAGATTTATATGAATATGTAGGAGAATTGATATTAAATAAAATTGGATACAAATTTTTCTTTTATAATTTTCCAATTGTAGGCATAAATACCAAAACAATGACAGCAGGAACACATGCATCTTTTTTATCAGTTTTTTCCCAAGATATCTTTTCTGTAAACGTATATGCTGGAAGAAGTTTGATCAAAAAAATATTAGAAAAATACGGAGTTAGTCTAAATGAAGAAAAACTAAATTCATTAGTAGAGATAGTAAAAAATATTAGCGTAAACGAAGGGAGAGCATTAACTTATGATGAAGTCTTAAAATTATCCAAAGAGGTGTAAATATGAGAGCATTAGAAATTGGACATATAGTTGCAGGTCCAACAGCAGGATTAATTTTATCTTCATTAGGATTTGAGCTAATAAAAATCGAAAAACCAAATGAGGGGGATATATCTAGAAGATTACCTGGCAGCAGTTCAGGCACTTTCCCATACTTAAACTGGGGAAAGAAAAGCGTAACTCTTGATATATTTAAGGATGAAGGAAAAGCAGTTTTTAAAAAATTACTAATGACTTCTGATGTATTAATAGATAATTTAGCAAGAGGGACCTTAGATAAAGCCGGTTTGGGATATGAAGAAATTAAAAAGATAAATCCAAAAATCATTTATGCATCTATTAAAGCATATGGTTATGGCATATATGAAAACAGGAAATCTTTAGACTATCCGATTGAAGTTCACAGCGGGTTAGCTTATATGACAGGACTTAAAGATAGACCACTAAGACTAGGAGCTTCTATTGTAGACATAGGAGCTGCAATGTTTGCAGTGATAGGAATCCTACAAAAACTTTTAGAAAGAGAAGAGACTGGCGTTGGAGGTATAGTAGATGTTGGACTTTTTGAAACCTCTATGTTTTTTGTTGGCCAACATATATCAACATATCAAGTTTTGGGTAGACCTATCTTGCCAATAAACGAAGAAGGTTTTGCTTGGGGAATTTATGATTTCTTTGAAACAAAGGATAATAAAAAAATATTTGTTGCAGTCACAACAGATAAACAATGGATTGATTTTTGTAAATCTCTCAATTTAAATATCTGCAATGATGAAAAGTTTAGGAGAAATGAAGATAGATATAGAAACAGAAGTTTTCTAATACCATGCCTACAAAATGAGATAAAAAAATACAACTCAGATGAACTTATCAATATATTTGATAAAAACAATATTGGATATTCAATATTAAATAAACCCTGGGATCTACTTCATGACCCTCATGCGTCAGCAAAGATGATAAAAATAATTTTTAATGATAAAGAACTAAAAGTTCCAACTCCTCCGCTTATTAAGGAAATAAAAAGCAATATAGTTCCTTCCTTAGGAGAAGATACCTATAAAATCCTTAATGAGTTAGGCTATAATGATGAAGAAATTAAAAAATTAAAAGAAAATGGAGTTATTTAATTTTTTATGAACTGATTACCTCCTTGCCTTGAATAACGAAAATTCTCTCAAATCTCAAGCATTACGCCCCTTTATGAGTGCTACTTTATTATACAAATAGTGTTTTTGGTTAAAAATTATTCTACCCCTAGAAGGGGCTAGGTTTGCCTTTCTCATTACTATGATTTTTTATAGTTTGGTTAAAGCTTTTAAATTATAATTTAATAAATTATGAATAAAACAGATGTATTATCATGAGTTAATCCTTAAATAGATAATCTTAGCAAGTAAACAAATATAATAATTAAAATTATGAATTGTTTAAAGAACTCTTGCTTTATATTGCGAAAAAGAATTATAAAAGATTGCTAAGTATTTTATTTATAGCGTTTCTAATATGATAAATAATTGTAGGTTGAGAAACTCCCAATTTCGAGCTCAATTCTTCTAAATTTATTTCTTTGGGCCATGAGAAATAACCATAATTAAAGGCCCTAAATAAAATTTCATATTCTCTGCTATTAATGTTGCTAGCATTTATTATCAGCTTTGAAATCCAAGATGAAAGAGACTTTATATTTACATTATCATAGTTAAAATCAATTATATTATTGCTGCGAGATATCTGTTTAATTATGTTATCTATATCTTTTTTATTTTTAACTAAAATTAAAAATCTTTCATATCCATTCCCTGCAATTGTCGGAATTATTAAAGCCCCACCGTATTCAATTAATGTGCTTACTATTCCATGGCCCTCTTTTAATCCATTAAATAATATACCTTTTTCTCCAATTTTGTCCCAATCTAAGTATGAAAAATCACTATACCTTTTTCTCCAAGACTTAATCAAAAGTTCTTGATTTTTTTCTTTTAAACCAACGAAAGCAATTATTGAATTATAAGCATTATTAAATTGCGATACAGATAACGATAAGACTTCATTATCGAAATCATGAGCTATTTTAGATAATCCACAATTACTTTTTATAGATAAATCAAGTATTATCATATTTCGGCCTCTTATTAAGTCTTACATTTTATATTATATAATTTTAACTTAATAAAGGTATTTATTTAAATTAATAATGACTAATTTTTTTAAAAAAGATCTTTTAATTAATAATTAAAAATAAAATTATAAGATGTATAAGCTTTATTCATTATATCCAAAGTTTTGCAACCAATTATATTTTAAAAATTAGAACCAACAAAAAATTATGTATTATTTCTCTAACTTAAATATTAGAAAATTGTATTAATATATTGGGGAAAAATTTGAAAATAGGTATTATAGGCTGCGGGGCTATAGGCAGTTTTCTATCTATTATTTTAAATCGCTCTGGGCATGAAGTTACTATAATCGAAAAAACTAAAGAATGTAATAAGAAGAAAGTAATTGTGGATAATCTTGGAGAAGATGAAATTAATGTCTGTAACTATGATAAAGTAAAAGGACTAAAATTTGATTATTTGATTTTTGCAGTAAAAGCCTATGATCTAGATAGATCTATAAAAGAAGCAAGAAAATATATTAATTCAGATTATGCATTATCAACTCAAAATGGTCTATATTCCTTAGAAAAAATTGAAAAATACTATAAAGCTGGTTCAATAATAATTTATTACGGACTTAATAGAATTGAGAAATGCCATTCAATATTTAATGGTGGATCTAAATTAATTTTAGGTTGTAAAAACAAAGACTGTAGAGAGGATTTGAAAAATTTAACTATTAAAAACGTTAATGTAGAATTAGTTAACAACATTGAACCTTATAGATGGGAAAAAGTTATTGTTAAT
This sequence comes from Caldisphaera sp., assembly GCF_046536515.1. Classification (GTDB taxonomy): domain Archaea; phylum Thermoproteota; class Thermoprotei_A; order Sulfolobales; family Acidilobaceae; genus Caldisphaera. Next base: position 18,737 of record NZ_JAWDMQ010000024.1, read on the forward strand.
TCTGCTATAAATCCTATTGCTTCATTATATTTAAAAAACAATGGATTTATATTAGAAAATAAAAATGCTTTTAATTTATCAATTCGTATTGCCAATGAATCCAAAAAAATAGCCTCTCTACTCAAAATAGGCTTAGTTAATGACCCTATTAATGAATTAATAAACACATTAAAATTAACGTATAATAATTATAATTCTACTATACAAGATCTTTGTTCAAATAAAGAAAGAACGGAGCTTGATTATATTAATTTGGCTTTATATAAAATTGCTAAAAAATTTGGATTTCAAGCCAAATATAATTATTTTGCTTATAAATCGGTTATAATTTTAAAAGATCTTTTAAAAGAAAATAATAAACCTTGCTATCCCATATTAAGCGGGTGAGCATATGGAGGAAAAAAAGAAAACAATTAGAGACATTCAAAAAATGAAAGGAAAAAAGAGAATAGTAGCTATAACAAGCTATGATTATCCAACTGCAAAGATAGTTGATGAAACTGGGGTTGACATAATATTAGTTGGTGATTCTTTAGGCATGGTTGTTTTAGGATATCCATCAACTTTACAAGTCTCCATGAATGAAATGCTCATCCATACCAAAGCTGTATGTAATGCCAACCCAAAGGCCCTTGTGGTATCTGATATGCCATTTATGAGTTATGAATATAGTAAAGAAAAAGCTATAATAAATGCGTCTCGTTTTCTTAGGATTGGTTCAGATGCTGTAAAACTAGAGGGTGGTAGTGAATATAAAGAAATAATAAAAGGTATTGTAAATTCAGGCATTCCTGTTATGGGCCATATAGGATTAACTCCCCAAAAGCATAAACAGATAGGTGGATATAGGCTTTTAGGTAAAAGTTATAGTGAAGCTAATGAAATACTTAATGATGCTCTTCAATTAGAAGACTCCGGCATTTTTTCTCTTGTAATAGAATATACTACAAATGAAGTTGCTAAAAAGATAACAGAAAAGATTTCAATACCAACAATTTGTATAGGAAGCGGACCATATTGCGATGGCCAAATAATGGTTATAAATGACTTATTAGGACTTGGAGACTATTCCCCAGAGTTTGCCAAAAAATACGTAGATTTAAAATCAATAATAAGAGAAGCTATATTAAATTATAAAAGTGAAGTAGAAAATGGAAAGTTTCCAGAAAAATATTGGAGCATGAAAAGCGATGAAGATAAAAAGAAGTTTATGGAAGAAACATAAAGATTTCTGACCTTCTCCCCGCCCTAAAGGGAGAGGTTTGCCGTTCATTTTATCAGAATATATTTTCCAAGTTTAATTTAGTTTTTAATTATTATTGAAAGATATTTAACAAATTTATATTACTTAAAAAAATCTAAACAGGTAGTTTTATTTGGATTCTGATGATAATTCAAATAAAAGTAAAGGCCTTTAAAAAGAGCTTTTTGGAAATATTTATAGTTGGAACAGTAGGAGCTGTTGGAATTAAAGTATTGCTTTAAACAGCAGGAATAGCATAATATGCACGTATATCTTTAATCATCTCATGGATTATTGGAGTCTTATTTTATACTTTTATTGCTCTTAGTTCATAATTTTATAATAAATATTTATTTTTATTATGTATGGGATAAACATTTAATACTATTTAAATTAATAGTATATTTTTCATTAGCAAGAATTTTCATCTTAAGCCTAAAAGGCCTTATTATTAGCCTATTTTCTTTATAGGGATAAAAATACCAAACATTATCGTATTCCTCTGCTAAAGGAACTTTATAATAATCTTTTAAATTACCATTCATCATATAAAGAGTCGTTATGTTATTGTTTATTCTTCTAATCATAGTATCTAATTCAAGCCTTGGATATATCTCATTGTCAGCTAACAACTGAAGCAGTACATCAAGACCTATGTTTAAAATAAATGCAGGTTTTTCCTTATCTTCTATCTCTTTAACATGATCAAAATATTCTGTTAAAGAATATCTGTTAACATCTATTCCATCTATTATGTAACTATTTAGTAATTCATCAACCTTATTTTTTTCCAACCCTATATTTAATAGGCAATTCTTTAATTGATCTGAAAACTCCTCAACTGTATAACTCATCATTCTTATTATAGTTTTCCTTCTTATATTTTGAGACAGATTAGGTGTTCCTGATATTGTTCCAACTATTATTAGTGAAGCCAGAGCTTGAATATCAATTTTTGGGTTTGCAATTATTAAATTTTGACTGCCTAAAGAAACAGTAAAATTATTGTTTCCAACAATTATATTGATAGTTTTATTGCTTATCTTTTCTTTAATATTTTTAGGATACAATATAGAAATTCCCTTATCTTTTCTAATAACAAAAGGTATTGAAACTAGAGGGATATCAGAACCTCTTGCTTTTCTGATTTCCATAATTCTATTGCTTCTTCCTTTAATTTGAACTGTTTTCATAAATACTACCGCATCAACTAAGAATTCTTCTACTCCGAAACCAATATTTTCGCTTCCATAAGGAACTTCTTGGATTAAGATTGTTGTAACCTTTTTAATTTTTGATAATCTATAGAAGAAATTATGTAAGATTTCCCTTAAGCTTATTATGTTTTCAGCTATTTGTAATAATGGTGATATACTATCAATAACTACTATCTTTGCACCAGTTTGATCAATTGTATTAATAATTTGATTTAAAATATCTTGGATTAAATCCTTACTAAGAAATGTTATCAATTCCATATATGTGAAAAGTCCTTTTTTCTCTAATTCTTCCATATCTAAACCTAATCTTTTCAAATTTTTATAATATTCAGTTTTCGTTTCTACAAAACTTATATAAATTGTTTTAATGCCTAATTTTGTCATGTTTTCATATAATATTTTAGATGCTCCGATAGTTTTTCCGGTTCCTGGATT